>JBKJSI010000837.1:0-10216 GCA_046595915.1 Pirellulaceae bacterium | reverse complement strand
TCCCCCGATGCGAACACAGGGCAGCCGAGGTAGTAACCGAGCTGCGGCGATGTCGGGGCGGGGTCGCCCATTTCGCTATCCTTCTATTCGTGCGATTACTTTGTGGAAATGCAGCTGCACTTCGCGTTTAACAACGCGGCGGACTCCCTCGACGAGGCACCGCGGCTCATTGTCTTCCTGGCCGATGCGAACAATTTCGTCGAGCTTCGATCCGGGCGGCACGGTGAAGGTCGATTGGTAGATCGTTTGATTTCCGGCGTCAAGTTCCGGCACGATGAAATGACACGTGGCGCCATAGGTGAGCATGCGCCCGCGGAAGGCGTCGTGGTAGGGTCGCGGGCCGGGAAAGCTTGGCAGGAGGCCATGATGCAAGTTGATGATGCGACCCCCGGCGAATTTCCAGCAAAGTTCAGGTGGCAAGATTCGCATGTATCGGGCAAGGATCACATAATCGACTTCAAACTCATCGAGCAGTTGCTCGAATTGAATATTATCCGGCTCGGCAGAGTGGCTCGCGATATTGCGCCAAGGAATATCAAACTGCTCGGCGATGCCGCGACAAGCGTCGCGATTGCCGATCATCACGACCGCTTCGCCTTCGATCTGCCGATCGCGAATCGCGCGGAGGAGGGCAAGCGGCGGCTCGGGGCGATAGGTCGTGCAAATGGCAATTCGTGGCTTCTGTTGGCGTTCCTCTGGTGACCAAACCCGCACTGACAGTCCTTTGTGACCGCCGATTTTCTTCAGATCGTTTCGCAGTGCCGGCAGGGTTTGGCCTTCGATTTCAATCCGCAAGAGCATGGCGAAGAGGGCGGCTTCGTCGTGGTCGTACATCTGGATTTCGGCAATGTTGGCGCCCTGGCCAGTGACGTAGTGCACGATGGGATCAGCCAGACCGACATTATCGGGGCCAACGGCGGTGATGATGACTTGCATAAGATGTGTGGCGAGTTTTAAGTGGCGAATGGCTTTCGTTCAGTTCGGTGAGTCAAAGCGCATTCTGCGTGCTGCGAAGCGAAACTTGTACGCAATGGTAGAACTTCGATTCCGGTTGACCTATATTACCGGAAAGGGAGTCGTCATGAGCACTGCGGCCAATTATGTCCATATCGAACTAGACTCAAACGGCGTGGCGCGCATCGCACGCTCAAGATACAAAGTTCGGCACTTGGCTGCGGAACACTTCCTCTATGGCTGGTCAGGTGAGGAGCTTTTACGGCAGCACTCCGACCTAAAACCTGCGGAAGTTTATTCCGCGCTGACCTATTTTTATGACCATTTTGATGCAATCGTTGCGGAGATTGAAACTGCTGAATCGGCGCCAAAAGATCGCGTGTCATGCCAGGTTCTAGCTCGCGAGGAACTTCTCAAGCGTTTCAATAACGGCAATTCTGCGCCATGAATAAGCTGCTCACGGATGTCCATGTGCACTTCTCGATTGTCCAGGGCCTTCGCAATCATCAGATCGACGTAACACCTGCCAGGAGGACGGGGCGACGCGCCTGACGGATGACGAGCTACTGCTTCGCGCGAGTGAGCTTGGCCGAATCTTGCTTACCCAAGATCAGGATTTTCTTACGATTGCGGCGCAACGGCAGTCATTGGGGATATCATTTGCTGGCATTTTGTTTGCCAGGCAAGGGCTTTCCATCGGTGGCATTATTGCGGATGTTAACCTAATCCTAAGGTGCTGCACCGCTTACGAATTGCAAGATCGTGTCACGTACCTCCCCTTGGTTTAACCCTCCTACCCTGCGTGCCTTTGCACCTTCAGGTAAGAAAGGGCTAGAAGCACACTGTTCCGTTTGCTAGGTTGTCGCAGCCCCTCAAACCAGGAAATCCCAGCATGGCAGTCGGTCCGAAGATCATCAAGATGCGTCGAGAAGACCTCAAACCGGGCGAATCGCTTTGCGATCATTGCACCGCCAAGTGCTGCAAATACTTTGCTCTACCGATCGATAAGCCAACCGAGAAGAAAGATTTCGAGTACATGCGCTGGTTCCTGATGCATGGTCAAGCATCGGTTTTTGTCGACGATGATACTTGGTACTTGCTCGTCCACACCGCCTGCAAGCATCTGCAGAGTGACAACCGATGCGGCATTTATGAGACGCGCCCGCAGATTTGCCGCGACTATACGACGGACAACTGCGAATACGACGACAGCTGGACTTACGAGCAGTATTTTGAGACGTCGGAGCAGATTGACGACTACATGGAAGTGATTCTGCCGCGGAAGAAGGGCGAGTCGATTCGCAGCCGCAAGCCGCCGGCGCTGCCGATTTTGGGTTGAGCAGTCAATGGCTTCTTGAGTGTCGAGGCGAGCCAATTAGCTCAGGCTGATCGCAGCAGTTGCTGATGCCGTCGCAGCTTGACGCTTCTTCGCGCGACGCACTTCCCAATAGAAGAGGCTGCCGAGCCCGGTCAAAATCAGCGCGGGCATCGCGAGCATAAAGAGGATGCTGTAGTAGAGTCCGCGAGCGAGGTTAGCCGCGTCGGGGTCTGTGGCCAGTGCGTCTTTGCAATTGGGGCAGGCCATCGCAAGCGCAGGCATCGCAACGAGTGCGAGGAACAGCAAGCTAGATGTGATTCGATTTCGAGCCATAGCCGCATTCACCACTACGAGACATTCATCTCAAAAAAATCATCGAGCCCAAACCGTCAGAGCCCCTTCGGTGGAAACCACTGATAGAGCATCAGGTACACAAGCACTCCAGTTACCGAAACATAGAGCCAAATCGGAAAAGTGATTTTGGCCCATTTTCGGTGGGAAGCTCGACGATCCTTCAGCCCCAAGTATATCGTCCACAGGGCCAAAAAGGGGACTGCCGCCGCCAGGACTACATGGGTCAGCAGCATTCCATAGTAAGTATAGGTGATTCCTAGCCCATAGCTTTTGTCAAAACGCGTATGCCCCCCCGGTTTTACCGCGAAATGATACGTCAAATAACAGACCAAAAACACACAAGAAGTCGCAAAGGCTGACAGCATCACGACTTTGTGCGCCTGTTCGCGGCGCTGTTTGATAAGCCAAAACCCCACCAAAAGCAGAACGCCAGCGAGGCCATTGAGGCTGGCGTTGAGATGGGGGAAGACGTTGGCGAGGTCAGGCATGGTCGGCAAATCGAAGTCAAAGCGGTGGCAAGGAAAGTCTGATTCCGCTTAGAACTTAGCTTTGCCTCTCAACTTCGGCGAGGGAGCCAAGCGACATTTCTTAGTTAACGCCACTGGTAAACCAGGTCTTGCGGCGAGCCAGCGGAACAGGAGTGGGCATCGGCATCCGCCGATACGCGTCGGCGAGCGCCGACATCAACTCAAGCACCAAAACATCCGCACAACAAAGCACCTGTTTGGCGCTGGTCGGGCCCATGACGGCGATCACTTCTTCGAGGGTCGATAAATGAAGCTTTAATGCCAGCCGCGGCGTAACCTTGCGAGTTACCAGCTGCTCAGCGATCCGGCGGCAAGTCTCTTTGGCGCCGCGGGCTTCGCCTTGCGCCTGCTGATGAAGAAGTTCCGCGTAATCCTTCCGCACCTGGGCGGGGAAGTACTCACAAGCGATCTCCACAAGCTGCTCGTCAGGCGAAACGCTCATCGTGGTGTTCATCTCGATCGGTGTAAGGCATCTGCTTACCGCCGCGCGGCGATAGCATCGACGCCAATGCTGGCAAAACTTCTTAACCCGAATGCGTCAGCGAGGGATGGAATGAATCGCCTTTTACCTGCGAACCCCATTTCGCGGAATGTAAGATTTAGCATCGAACGTAACGAGGCCTTCACTTAAGTCGCGATTGGCCGTTAGGAAAGCTGGGTAAAACAGCGACTTCCCACAAACTCGGCTCCCAGCGATTACCCTAGGCCGATATATTCCCTAAGGCCCAGATTGGGCGAGCGGGGGACGAATGTCCCCCGTGTAATCTCGCACGAGCAACATCAACCAACAGCATCCATGAAAATCGCTTACTTCGACTGCCCCAGTGGAATCTCCGGCGACATGACGCTCGGGGCCCTCGTCGACGCAGGCGTCCCGCTCGCTGCACTTCAATCTGGTCTCGATTCCTTAAGCATTCCCGGTTTGAAACTCACTTCCGCCGAAGTGAATCGCAAGGGTTATCGCGCTTGTAAGGTCACCGTCGAGCATGAGCCCGAGCACAAACATCGCCATCTCCATCACATCATCGAGATGATTGAGAAAAGCCAGCTCACGCCGGCGCAAAAAGAGTTGGCAGGGCGAATCTTTCAGCGAATCGGCGAGGCGGAAGCCAAGGTGCATGGCATTCCCATTCGCAAGGTGCATTTTCACGAAGTGGGCGCCGTTGATTCGATCGCCGATATCGTCGCCTCCGCGATTGGCCTCAATTTGCTCGGCGTCGATCGCATCGTTAGCTCGCCAATCCCCACCGGCACGGGCTACATCGAAATCGCCCACGGGCGCACCAGCGTCCCCGCTCCTGCCACAGCCGAAATCCTGCGAGGAATTCCCCTCGCGGCGAGCCAAGTCGAAGGGGAACTCACCACACCAACCGGCGCCGCCATCTTGGCGACGATCTGCGATTCCTTCGGCCCGTTGCCTGCAATGACCATTGAAACCATCGGCTACGGCGCAGGCAGCAACGATTGGAAGTCCCAAGCCAACATCGTGCGGCTGATGGTCGGCACTTCGAGCGAATCAACCCTGCAAAGCGATGAGGTTTGGGTGCTCGAAACGAATATCGACGACACGCCCGGCGAAGTGATCGGACATGTCACGGGCCTTCTCGGTGAGGCTGGCGCACTCGATGTTTACACCACCGCCGTGCAGATGAAGAAGAACCGCCCCGGTGTAGTCGTCACGGTTCTCGCCCAGCCCGAAAAACTGAACAAGCTTGAGAAAATCCTCTTCAACGAACTAGGCACGCTGGGGGTCCGCCGCTGGCTCTGCGCAAGGCACAAGCTCGATCGACGCCAACACACGGTGACGACGCCCTGGGGACCAGTTGAAGGCAAACTCGCTTCGCTTCCGGAGGGTGGCGTTAGCTTCTCACCAGAATTCGAAGCCTGTAAAGCGATCGCCGCCGAAAAGGGATTAACGCTGCGAGAGGTCCACGAAACGGCCCTTAAAGCCTTTCAGCCGCCGACCGGTTAAAAGCAAGGAAAAGCAGGGATGCTGTCACAATTCTTCGAAAACCCGGGCCAAATGCTTTTTCTGGGTGGCATTGCGCTCGCCACCTGGGTGCTGATGCGCCGGCTCTATATTCGCCGAGGCAAGAACAAAAAAAGCATCGACCCGATCAAGGAAATCACGAAGAAGGAACGCCCCGCCCAATCGATCGATGCACCTGCTGAATCGTTGAGGTGGGAAGTCCGCATCCATGACTTAGGCCGCGAAATCAGCGGGCGCATCGACAGCAAACTTTCCGCGCTCCATGCGCTGACAAAGCTCGCCCACGAAGCAGCCGAACGTCTCGAAATCGCAACCATGCACGCGGCGGAACTAGAATCGAAGCATTACGGCGCTTCATCGCTAGACGCAATCGAACGCCGCCTCCACGAAGCCACCTTTGAAGTCGGCAGGCCGGTAACCATATCCACCAGCCAGCCGAAGCCTGCAGCAATCGATCCCGTCGAGTCACTGCGACGTGTGGTCAAGCGGATGCTAGAGAGTGGGCAAACCGCCGAAGAAATCGCAAGCGAAACCCAAATGCCACTCGGCGAAGTCGAGTTCCTGGCCTCGACTTTACGCGTTTCGAATCCGAAGGCAGCCTAATTAACCGTCGCCACAAAGTAATAAATCGCCATAAAATGGCATCCCGTACCGGCGATGACCAAGATGTGCCACATCGCATGGAAGTGGTAACGCTTGATATCGAGTATGAAGAAGACGATGCCGAGCATCAGGGCGGCGGCGCCGAGGAAGACCCAAGCGTGGAGGGCCAGCGACACGGTGCCGATCATCGCGAATGCGGGGATCGCACTGAGCCACGCTAGCAAGATATAGCTCCAAATCCGGCACGCATTGATCCGGTGGCAAAAGCCAAATTTCGAAACGCAGCCGATGAGGGCGATTGTCCACATCAAAATCAGCTGGCCATTCCAAAGTGGCCCGTGAAGGTAGATCAGAGAAAAAGGCGTATAGCTGCCCGCAATCAGCAAATAAATCAGCGCCTGATCGAGCGCCCGATAAAAGTTCCGTCGCTGGGGACAAACAAAGCAGTGCGAAAGTGTGGAAGCGGTAAACACGCCCGTAAGCGACAACGAATAGATCGCGCATCCAAGAATTCGCAGCGGATCGCCCGAGTTGATGGCGGTGCTCAATAGGAGCACCGCGCCGGCAATGCTAAGAGGAATGCCGATTCCATGCGTGATCGTGTTAACGACTTCGTCTGCTGGCAGCCGTCCCGCTTGCGCCGCGCTCGTGACAGAACTGCTAGTGGAATGAACGCCGGATAAGCCGGAAATACTCGGTGAGGCAGTTTGGGAGCTCATGCTGCTGCTTCCTTGCGGCGGCTACAGGGTGTCGGAACTGGAACGGAATGACTTGAATAGCAGAAATGGCAGGAAACGCCAACTCCGGCGGCGCGAGAATGCAACGCACCAGCTAGCATGGTCATTGGCCTCACTCGACTCCTTTTGATCGGCTAGTCCGACACTTTTTCGCGATGCGACTTTCCCTCCGCTGGCAACTTGTGGCGACATTTCTGGCGATCATTTTTCTGACGCTAGCGGTCGTCTCCGCACTCGACGCCTGGCTCGCCTCGCGGCGCACGCGACTCGGCATCGAACAACAACTCAATGAACTCGTTGGCACCCTCTCGCGAAGCACATATCCCTTGAGCGATCAAATCCTCGCGCAGATCGAAGGTTTCTCCGGCGCACGCTTCGTCCTCCGCTCTGCTAGCGGCAAAACCCTCGCCGCCAGCGATCCACAGTTTGACGCCATCGATATCCCCGCCCCAACGAAGCTCGCCAAGCAGGTCGCACTCAAAGACACGGTGACGGTGAACAATCAGCCTTACTTTCACGCCGCAGTAGAACTGAAACGCCCCGTTGCCGGTTTTGAAAAGCAAACGCTTCACATCTTCTATTCCACCAGCGCCTACAACGCCGCCCGTCGCGACGCAGTCACTCCTCCACTCCTGGTGACTCTCGCGGTATTGCCGCTCGCAACCCTCGTGGTGCTCGCACTCGCCCACCGCATCGCAGCGCCAATTGGTCGGCTCCGCGAACAAGTCGCCAGAATCTCCAGCGGCGACTATGCCGTCGCGCCGGTGCAGTCGGCCACCAAAGAAGTGCGAGAGCTTTCGCAATCGGTTCATCAAATGGCTGGCCTTCTCGAAGCCTATACCCAAGAAACTCGCAAAGCCGAACGCCTCAAGGCGCTCAGTCAAGTCAACGCCAGCCTCGTACACCAGCTTCGCAATTCACTCGCGGGCTGCGGACTGGCGATTGATATCCACCTTCGCAAGTGCGCGCTCCAGAATGATGAATCGCTCGAAATGGCGACGCGGCAGCTTCAGCAGATGGCCGACTATGTCAATCGATTCGTGCAAGTCGAAAAGCAACAACCCGCTCCGCGCGAGCGAATTGATTTGTGCGAACTCCTCCGCGGCGTGATCGACCTAGCCCGTCCCACCGCTGACCACCTCGGCGCAACGCTCGACGCAACGATTTCTGAAGCTCCGCTGAACCTCTTCGGCGACGGTGCAGCGTTACGGCAAGTCATGACCAACCTGATCAACAACGCCCTCGAAGCCTCCGCCGAGTACCACGCCTCCGGCACGCCGTCGCAAGTCATCGTTCGCCTCTCAAAACAAGCATCAAATGCAGTGTTGGAGGTCGGCGACACCGGCCCCGGCGTTCCCCAGGAAATCGCCAGCCAGCTCTATGAACCCTTCGCGACCGGTAAACGAGAAGGCCTCGGCCTCGGCCTCTTCGTTGCCAAAACCGCGTCCGAAGCTCATGCTGGAAAGATCGAAACCCGCCGTGCCGACGGCTTTACCTGGTTCGTCGTGACCCTTCCGATTACGTAGCCCAAATAACGTAGCCCTGTCGCTCCGTCGACTGGAAGCTTTTGCACTCGATCCAAAATTCAATCTGATTTCATACAACCAAGAGCCACTCATTCATGGCCCGAATGCTCATAGTCGACGACGAAAAAACCATCTGCTGGGGACTCTCTCAGTTAGCCCAAGAGATGGGCCACGAATATCGAGTCGCCTCCAGCGCCGAAACCGCACTCGAAGAAGCCAAGTCCTGGAAACCCGACCTGGCGCTGCTCGACGTTCGCCTACCCGGCCGCAGCGGCCTCTCCGCGATGCCCGAACTGCGCGAGCTTCTCCCCGAGTCGCCAATCATCGTCATGACCGCCTTCGGTGATCTTTCAACCGCCGTCGAAGCCGTCAAGCAAGGCGCCTATGAGTATTTGGTGAAGCCTTTCGAACTCGATCACGTCGAACGCATCGTCACCCAGGCGCTCACCAAAAAAACACGCTCGCCAGCCAAAGCCGCCATTCCCGAAAGCGCGCCCGCCGGCGGTCTCGTCGGCCAGTCACCCGTCATGCGCGAGCTCTATCACAAAATCGCCCTCGCCTCCGGCAGCGAAGCCAGCGTGCTGCTCCAAGGCGAAAGCGGCGCCGGCAAAGAGCTCGCCTCCCGCGCGATTCATGAAAATGGCCCGCGCCGTGGTGGTCGATTCGTCGCCGTCAACGTCGCCGCCCTCAATCCCTCGCTCGCCGAAAGCGAGCTCTTCGGCCACGTCCGCGGCGCCTTCACAGGAGCCGATACCCCTCGCGAAGGCCTCTTGAAACTAGCCGACGGCGGAACGCTCTTCCTCGACGAAGTTGCCGATATCCCGCTCGCGCTGCAAGTAAAACTGCTCCGAGCGCTCGAGTATCGCGAGATCCTTCCGGTCGGCGCCAGCGAACCGATCACCAGCAATTTTCGCCTCGTCGCGGCGACGCACCAGAATCTCGCCCAGCGCGCCGCCGTCGGACTCTTTCGTCGCGATCTGTTCTATCGCTTGTCCGCTTTCCAAATCCAACTGCCGCCGCTCCGCCAACGCATCGACGACATCGGCCTCCTCGTCGCACATTTCATCCGTCACTTAGGAGATCCTGCCGCCTCGCCAGTCCCCATCTCCAAAGAGGCTCTACGCGAACTCGAATCACGCAAATGGCCCGGCAACGTCCGCGAGCTGAGAAATGTCGTTGAGCACGCATTGATCGTCGCCCGCAAGGGACCGATCATGCCGTGGCATCTCCCTCCCACCGCCATCGAAGCCCCACCTACGCCGGAAGCCGACGCCGAATCCCGTCTCGCCGCGCTCATCACCGCTTGGGCCGAATCGCAAATGTCAAGCAAGGAAGAAATTACCAATCTTCATGAGCAACTTCTAAACCTCATCGAACCCGCCCTCTTCGCCGCCGCCCTCCGTAAAAGCAACGGCCAATACATGGCCGCCGGAAAACTCCTCGGCCTCCACCGCGTCACCCTCCGCAAACGCTGCCAAGAATATGGCCTCGGCGGCGATGACGAGTAGCGAAATAGATGAACCAAGCTGTTTCTACGGCGCCTTTTCCGCCTTTGCCCAATCGGCCCATCTTGGTAAACTTACTCCCTCGGTCGCGAAGGGAGTCGCACGCATGGTTGAATGGTTCACGCCTGACGTTTTCATTGTGCTCATTACTGCGTTCATCGCTATTTCGGCGCTGGGCCGGCTTATGCTCAAAAAACGCAATCAACTCCTAACCGAGTTATCGCGACAGGCGCAGGCCGCGGAAAGAAAACGAAAGAAAGAAGAACGCAAAGCCGCTTTTGAAGCCGCCAATCAATCCACCAACATGGCGGCTTAAGACGTCTATCACAACCCGAAGCGTAAGCGAGGTATTTGAGCGCGATCCCTCGCTTACGCGTCGGGTTGTGATTGATATTACTAGCCGTGTTTAGTCACTTATTACTGAATAACTTGTCCTTGAAATCCCATGCATAAGCTCTATCTCGATACCGTCGGCTGCCAGATGAATGTTCTCGATAGCGAGATGGTGGTCGCGAGTTTGCGCCGGCAGGGGTATTCGGTGGTGCGAACGATCGAGGAAGCGGACACGATTCTCTTCAACACCTGCTCCATTCGCGAGCAGGCGGAGAACAAGACCTACAGCGCGCTGGGACGACTGAAGGGAATTAAGAAGCTGCACCCCGAGAAAATCATCGGCGTGATGGGCTGCATGGCGCAGAAAGA
>JBKJSI010000741.1:0-8397 GCA_046595915.1 Pirellulaceae bacterium | reverse complement strand
CTCTGCCACAAGGCGTTTTTGTTGGCCGCTGGCGAGCAGTCCCTTACCCTTGAGTTGCTCGGCGACATTCCAGCATTCTTCGCGATTGAAACAAAACACGAGCGCCGGCGTCAGTCGCTGTTCATCGGGACCATCGGCCATGATTTCGAGCTGCTCGCCGAGCAATTGGTCGCCCACCCACTGGTACGTGAGCGGTACTTTTCGTTCAGTTCCTTGAACTAAGTCGAGTTCGCGGCCGTGCGCCCGCTTGAGCCAGGCGTTGAACTCGGCGGCGTTTCCGACGGTCGCCGAGAGGAGCAGTGTCTTCACATGCTTCGGCAAAAGGCCGAGCGATAACTCCCAAACGATGCCTCGTTCGGCATCGGCGAAGCTATGGAACTCATCCATCACCACAGCGGCGACGTCGTCGAAGTTAAAGGCCTCACGGTGCAGGAGGCGATTGAGCAAGATCTCCGCCACCACCACTTGGATCGGCGCATCGCTATTGACCTTGCGGTTTCCGGTCGCGAGGCCGATGTCATTGGCGGAAAAGCCCCAGCGCACGGCGGCTTGTTGTAGCTCATGGAATTTTTGGTCTGTGAGCGCGATTAGCGGCGTCGTGTAGTAAGCTTTTTTGCCGGTATGGAGCGCCTCGAAGAGGGCCGCTTCCGCGATCAGCGTTTTACCCGTGCCGGTCGGGGCGCATACCAAGACGCCCTGGTCCGACGTGAACCACGCTAACAGCGCTTCTTCTTGAACAGGGTAGGGTGGATAGGGGAGTTGTTCGAGATAGCGAGCGCAGAGTTCGTCGCGGGATGGAAGCGGCGTCAAATCGGGCTACTCCCCGCAGGAAACGATCTTGGTTTTTCCGCCAATGTGTTGGCGTGTGCTGTCATTCTAGCGATTGTCCTCATCCTTGGGGCGTTCATAAGCGATCTTGCCGCCGACCATCGTTAGGTCGACTTTGGTATCTCGAATCTTGTCGTCGGGGATCGTCATGATGTCGTCCGAAAGGATGACGAGGTCGGCGAGTTTTCCGACTTCCAAGGAGCCGCGATTCGATTCTTCAAACTGCGCGTAAGCCGCAGCACTGGTATAGCTCCGCAATGCTTCTTGCCTCGTCATGCAATGTTCAGGGAAGAAGGCGACGCCGTCCGCCATCTTGCGAGTCATGCTCGAGTAAAGGCAGGCGATCGGGTCGACTTTTTCCACAGGCACGTCGGTGCCATTGGCGATGACTGCACCTGCGTCGAGCAAGCTTCGCCAGGCATAGGCGCCTTGTTGCGAGCGGCGCATGCCAAGGCGTTGCACTACGTAGGGTCCGTCGCTCGTGCAGTGGTTCGCTTGCATGGAAGCGATGACTCCGAGCTTTCCAAAGCGAGGAATGTCGGTAGGATCGAGGTGCTGAGCATGTTCAATTCGCCAGCGCAGTTTCTCACCTGGAGCGAGTTCATTTTGCACTCGCTCAAACATATCGAGCAAATCGCGGTTCGCTTTGTCGCCAATCGCATGGACGCAGAGTTGATAGCCATGCTGGGCGGCGAGTTTCGCGGTGGCTTCGATGTAAGCCATGCTTTGGACTTCGAGGCCGGTCTTCATGGGCTGGTCGTCGTAAGGGGCTAGCAGCAACGCGCCGTGGGTTCCTAGCGCGCCGTCGGCCATGCGTTTAATTCCTCGAACCGTGAGCCGATTATCGCCATATCCCAGCGTCTTCGCACCTTCTAGCTTCTGTTCGAGAACCGCGTTCGATTCATTGAGCATGACCCAAAGCCGAATCGGCATTCGGCCTTCATCAATCAGTGATCTGTAGAGCGATACCGTCGCCAGAGAATTGCCCGCGTCGCCGAAGGTGGTGATGCCCTGCTTCAAACACTCTTTGGTCGCCAAGTCGAGCGAACGCAAGAGTTCCGCTTGCTTCACTCCGGTTGGGCGAGCCGATCGCCATTTCGAAAATGCTCCATCGACGAGACCCGCCGCCGTTTCGCGAAATGCGCCGGTTGGTTTGCCATCTAGGAATCGCAGAATCTCGCCGCCGGCGGGCGGCTTGGTGTTGGCGTCGACTTTCGCGGCTTCCATTGCCTTCGAATTTGCGAAGAGCATGTGTCCGCTGGCATGGCGCATGATCACGGGATGTTTTGGCGAGACTTTGTCGAGTGCGGTGGTAACAGGGTATCCCTCGACGTTGTCTTTGGGCGGCGACGTCCATTTGCTTTGATGCCAACCCGTGCCGACGATCCATTCGCCTTCAGGCGCCGATCGCGCCGCGTTGTCAATTTTCGCAACGACATCTTCCCAACTCGTCGCCGTCGAGAGGTCGACTCGCAACATCGCCTCGCCCATGCCAGTCAGATGTCCATGCGATTCGATGAACCCCGGCGTCACGCGGCGACCATTCAGTTCGATGACTTTCGTTTCGGGTCCGCGGAGCTTGAGGATATCGGCGGAAGAACCGAGCGCCGCGATCTTGTCGCCGACGATCGCGATCGCCTCGACCTCGGAATTCTTCGAATCAACCGTGGAGATCTTCCCGCCGGTGAGAATCAAGTCCGCAGGCGCTTGCCCATGCGAAAAGGATGTCCAAGCAACGAAGTAGGCGAACAAAACAGTGCGGATCATTTCAAAACTCCAGCGATCAAAAGTTGGCGATATTCTAGTCGCTCTTGATCGAGAACCCGATGGGGTAATGTGGCGGCATTTTTACTCGATCTCGTGCTATGCTATTTATGCATACTCCGCGTTACATACATGCATCAGCTGCATTGAGTATTTTACGACATTGGTGGCGCCAAAAAGATGGAAATCGATCAGCTTCGATATTTTTTGAAAGTTGCCGATCTTGGGAATTTCACCCGTGCCGCAGAGGAAGTTCAGCTATCGCAGCCAGCTTTGAGTCGATCGATCGCCCGGCTTGAAACCGAACTTGGGCAGCCGCTCTTTGACCGGCAAACCAGGAAGATCACCCTCACTGACGCCGGCAATGTGCTGCTCGATCGGGCACGTCAGGTGCTCGCGATTGTCGATGATGTTAAAACTCAAATTCGCGATGACGGCGAATCGGGCCGGATCCGGCTCGGGGCGATTCCTACTATTGCTCCTTACTTTCTTCCTAAACTGCTCACGGCGTTTGGGAAGGAATTTCCTCAGTCGCAAGTCATCGTGCAGGAGGATACGACTGCGGTTTTGCTCAACAAACTTCAGGATGGCGAAATTGATCTGGCGATCTTAGCCCGGCCCATTGAGGCTCGATATGTTGAAATCGAGGATCTATTCTCCGAAGAATTGCTGCTCGTGTTGTGTTCCGAGAATCCGCTAAGCCGTAAAAAACAATTGTGCCTTGCCGATTTAGCGTTTGAGCCATTTGTGCTGCTCGCGGAGGCACACTGTTTGACCGACAACATCTTAAGTCTCTGTCGCCAAAAGTCACTGCATCCTGTTTCGATTGAGCGAACGAGCCAACTGATTTCCGTTCAGGAGCTCGTCTCACTCAATCATGGCGTGAGCTTTATTCCGGCGATGGCTCGAGCGGTCGATTCGAGTGAGCGCCGTATTTATCGATCACTCGGCGAGCCCAAGCCGAGTCGGCAGATTGTGATGGTCTGGAATCCTTATCGATTCCAGAGCCGCTTAGTTGAGGCATTTCGTTCTACTCTTCGCGCTCAGACCCCTTCTCAACCGTTGAAGAAGCGAAAGTGACTTCAGTGCGGAGCGTTAGTTGCTCTTGCTAGACCGGGGCCTCACCACCGTCGGGTCCGTAGAAGGCAACCCATACCAAGAAATCTTTAGAAAAATCCTCGAACCGGTGAATGCACCCCGCGGGCACAAAGAGAAACGCGCCAGACGCTACTGGGATCGTTTTCTGACCATCAAAGAACTTTCCATGACCTCGCGCGATAACATAGATTTCGTTCCGGCGATGCGGTTTTTGGCGATCTTCGCCGAGGGGGGCATAGATTTCGACTTCGAGTGTTCCATGTGCGAAGACGGGAGTCGCTAAGTTGCCTGGCGGCGGGGGGCCCTTCGCCAGGGCGTCGCTGAGACTGAAATGAGATGCGACTGGCATGTTGCGGCTCGTGTGGTTTATTAGAATGTTGCACCATCTTACTCGCGACATCCCGAGCAATGAAGAACCGCTATGCGAGCCAATAAGATAGTCCCCATCTCGCAACAGTCGCATCCGGCGGTGCGGTTTCGGGCAAATGGATCGATGGAAGCCGGCGGCTCGCTTGCGACGATCATTGGACCTAATTCGATCGCGCTCTTGGCGGAGTCCATTTCAGCGGTCGCGCCTGAGTTCGAGGCGAAACGTTTTCAGGTAACGGCGCGGAAGGGGCTTGATGAGCTTGGAATTATGCAGCGGGGAGCGCATGTGGCAAAGGCGCTGCATTCGACTTTGCCCGCCGAGTTTCCCGAAGCGGCAACATTGCTCGTTTCGGCGCTGGGACCAGAGCTTGCTACTACCGAGGGCAACGGGCTGGCAGTGTTCTTTTACCTGCCACACTCGTTTTATATCGGTGAACGTGGGCTGGAACATTTTGAAGATGGCATGAGCGCATGTTATGAACTCACCAAACGATTTACGGCCGAGTTTTGCATTCGTCACTACATCGCTCGCGACCTCGAGGGCGCTCTGAAGCACTTGCGGAAATGGTCTCGCGATAAGAATCCACACGTTCGGCGACTCGTGAGCGAAGGAACGCGATCGCGGTTGCCTTGGGGTATTCGCTTGAAGACATTTCAGAACGATCCGACGCCTGTGCTGCCGCTGATTGAGCAACTTACGGACGACGAATCGCTTTACGTGCGGCGGTCGGTCGCGAATCACTTGGGTGATATTATCAAGGACAACCCTGAAATCGGCTTTGCGATTTGCGAGCGTTGGGCTGAAGAGGCAGCAGGCACGCAGATTGCGCCGGAGACTGCGAAGGCGCGGCGGTGGATAGTGCGACATGCCGTGCGACTGCCCGCAAAGAAGGGCGAGACTCGGGCGAATGCGATTCGCAAATTGGCTCAGGTGTAGGTGGCACGAAAGGCGGATAGTGACTGCGACGCTATCGCGCGGCTGGTAAAAATGTCGTGATGCTGCGCGGAGAATTGAGGAAAACCTTGCTGCGCCGGACATTGTTCGCCAACTGGCTCAATTCGCGCGGCGGCGTAGTCGAAACAAGGCCCCATGTTGAATGCGGGATTTGTCTACTGGCGAACTACGCAGCGCCTTGCGGGCGTCGCTGCGATTTCGTTGCTATCGCTGGCAGCTTGCGGGTGTTCACTCGGGCCGCGGTCGATTGAGATCAGCCGCCTTAATTACAACGAGGCGGTCAAGAAGACAGCGGATCAGCAGTTGCTGCTGAATATCGTGCGGCTGCGGTATGTCGACACGCCGAGCAGCCTTTCGATTTCTTCGATTGCTGATCAGCATGAGTTGACCGCGGGGCTTGCGGCGATGCCTTTCTTTGCGCCCGCCAGTGCAGGTGATCTTGGAGGGTATCGAGGAACGATATTGCCACAATTGAACTTCGGCGGCGCGACTCGTCCAACGATGAGCTATACGCCGCAGGATGATCAGGAGTTTGCAAAAAGGCTTTTTACGCCGATTACGCTGGAGGGCATCACCTACTTGGTGAAAACGACCTGGCCCATATCGAGCGTGTTTCGACTTTATCTCGAGAATCTCAACTGGGTCTCGAATGCGGAAACGGGTAGTGGGCCCACGCCGAGGATGGCGCCGGACTATGCTCGTTTTCGAGCGGGGATTGCGGCACTGCAGGCGCTTCAGGATCAGAAGCTCTTGGCGTTTACGCATCGGACCGATTGGGAGCCGGCTTCGGGGACGCTGCCGCCGGAGTGGACTAGCGCAACCGCGGCGGTGGAGGCGGCTAAGTCGGGGCTGGAATTGCGGCGAGATGATCAGGGGCAGGGGCAGCTTGTTCGCAAGCGTGATTTGCCGATTCTGCGGTTCGATGAGGCAGTTGAGGGGACACCGGAATTCGAGGAGTTCTGTCGCGCGTTTCATCTTGATTCGGGAGAACGCACTTTTGAGTTGACGGTCGATTCTCTCGATCCGTTTTTGGTCGATACTCCGAAGGGCGGGCTCGCGAAGCTTGATTTGGAGACGCGATCGTTGCTGCAGGTGCTCTTTTTTCTGGCCAATGGCGTTGATGTGCCGCCGGAATTGGCGGCGAACGGCGTTGCGCCGAGTACCGCAGGCGATGATGGGCGGGGATTTGATTGGGAAGAAGTGCTGGGCGGGCTGTTTCATGTTTGCAGTTCGTCGTCCGCGCCGGCCTCGGATTGCGCATCCGTTGCGGTCTGCTATCGCGGGTATTGGTATTACATTGATGCGCGGGATCGGGATTCGAAGGCGACATTTAACCTGCTCATGGAAGTGTCGCGGCTGGAAGTGGGGACGCAGGCGGGCTCGGGCCCGATGTTGACGTTGCCGCTGGGTGGTCGATAATTCGCCCGTGATGCGCGATTTCTTTGCGCATTGTAAAAGCACTGATTTCGGAGGCGGCGGGCGATGCAGGTTACTTTGGCGGGGAAGACGGCGATTCTTACTGGGGCGGCTTCGGGGATTGGGCTGGCTACGGCTAAGGAGTTTTTGGATTCGGACGTGAAGTGTCTGGTGGCGGTCGATGTGGCTGAGGCGCCGGGGGCGGAGTTGAAGGCGGTGCTTGATGCGAGCGGCGGGCGCGGGGTTTATTGCGGCGGGGATGTTAGTAAGGAGGCGACGGCGAAGGCGTTTGTGAAGCTGGCGCTCGAGAAGTCGGGGCGGGTGGATGTGATGGTGAATAACGCGGGCGTGCAGATTGTGCATGCGATTCATGAGCAGACCGAGGAGGAGTGGGACCACATTTTGGGCGTGAACGTAAAGGGGATGTTTTGGGCGGCGCGGGAAGTGGTGCCGGTGATGATCAAGCAGGGGGGCGGCGTGATTTTGAATACGGGCTCGATCTCTGGGCTGGTTGGGATTTTGGGGCAGGGGGCGTATGGGCCTTCGAAGGGCGCGGTGCATCAGATGACGCGGCAGATGGCGGTTGAGTATGGAAAATATGGGATTCGTGTGAATGCGCTGGCGCTGGGGACGATCGATACGCCGCTGGTGCAGAAGTCGGCGCGGGAGTCGGGTGATCCGGCGGCGTTTTTGAAGATGCTGTTTGATAAGCATCTGGTCGGGCGGATTGCGTTGCCCGAGGAGGTCGCGGGGTTCTTTACTTATCTGGCGAGCGATCGGGCGTCGTTCTTTACGGGTGCGGTTTTGTCGATGGATGGAGGGTTCGTTGCTGAATAAGGCGACGGGCACAACATGGATTTGAATTTGCGGGATCGGGTGGCGGTGGTTACGGGCGGGGGGAATGGGATTGGGCTCGCGACGGCGCGGGCTTTTGCGGAGGAAGGCGCGCGGGTTGCGATTTGGGATCGGGATGACACGGTCATCAAAGTCGCGGTGGGGATGGCCGCGGAGTTTAGTGTTTGGGCGAGAGGGTTTGTGGTGGATATTGTGAGTGAAGCGGGCGTGAATGCAGCGCGGGATCTTGCTCTCGCGGAGTTCGGGCGGATCGATCATGTGGTTCACTGCGCGGCGGTGGGGTCGGGGTGTTTTGGGTTTCCGTTTACGAACCTCGCGCCGGACGATTGGCGGAAGGTGCTGGAGGTGAACGTGATGGGGATGGTGCATGTGGCGCATGCGCTTGCGCCGGGGATGATTGCGGCGAAGCGGGGGACGTTTGTGTTCCTTTCATCGATTGCGGGGCAGACGGGGTCGCAGACGGATCCGCCGTATAGCGCGAGTAAGGCGGCGAATATCAATTTTGCGCAGTGCATGGCGAAGGATCTCGCGCCGCATGGGGTGCGGGTGAATACGGTTTGTCCGGGGATGGTGCAGACCAAACTCAATCGCGCGGTGTGGCAGGCGTGGCACGATCAATTGCCGCTGGAGCATCGGCTGGGGTATGAAGAATGGGCGGAGAATAAGATTCGGGCGACGACTCCGCTGGCGCGGTGGCAGACTCCCGAGGATATGGCGGCGATGATCGTGTTTTTGTCATCGGACCGGGCGAAGGAAGTGACCGGGCAGACGATCAATGTGGATGGTGGGTTTGTGATGCATTCGTGAAAAACCCCTTGCTTTTGCGAATGCGCCCAAGTGGCCCGACTTGGCCACTCTCTAGGGACGTGGTCAAGCTCGATGGCCAAGTTGGGAGTCGCTTTTGCTGGCGGGGGTTGGTGGCAAGGTGGCAACGGTGGCAAGCTCTCCAGGATGGTGGCAATGTTGGCAATTGGTGGCAAGATTCGGGCGCAATTGCAGGTGCAGCCGGGTTGCGGTGGAAACAAATTGCGGCCGGGCCAGAGCCAGGGTTCGGTGATTTCTTCGACGTCGTGGAGGGAGGTGAGGATGGGGCCGTAGGATTCGGTTACTGG
>JBKJSI010000220.1:0-4423 GCA_046595915.1 Pirellulaceae bacterium | reverse complement strand
GAATTGGCGAAGTTCATTTGCGACATACCACATTTCAGGAAGTGTTTCAATTTCAAATAGGCAAAGTACGAGATTGCGCACATTGCCCCGTCATATCCAAAGTTACCGCTGGCCCTGAGCTCACGTCGGGCCCTAGCTCCGCCAAATCTCGCGGGCCCCAAGCATGATCGACGAGCTTGCCATCTTTGAACCAAAGCACTCGCCCCGCGCCATTGGTATTCTTCATGCCGCCCGGATGAAGCCCATTCTTCTGGGAAATTTCCGCGGAAATCTCCCACACGTCGTTCTCAACGAGGTCAGCATCGATCGTCAGCGTGAGAACTCGCACGCCACGTCCCTTCGCCCAAGCGGAAAATGGCTCCAGTTCCCGTCGCATGTAACCCGACTCAAAATTCCAATCGCCCATCACGAAAACCACACATTTACCGCGCGGTATGACTTTATCCCACTCTTCCCGCGTCGAAATTGCTTGCACAGTCGGATAGTCGAGCGAGTAATGCAACCAGGCGCCCCCCACCGTGCAGAGGCTCAACACAATCAAAGCAGTTCGAAGCCGAAATCGCATGCCACCATCTTAACAGGCGGCGCAGGCCGATAATCAATCCGCGAGGCGAAGTAAACCTCTCTCGCTTCGCAAGAGGATTGCGGCCTGAAGGGCCGCTTCTGTCAGCCCAGGGCCAAGGCCTGGGAACCGAGGAACCCAGAACATTTTCGGCCCTGTAAGGGCCATTCCTTCGTCGCAGCTTAATCACGATTGCTTTGAATGATTTGATCCACCAACTCGGCTCCGCCAACCACAGCCTCACTGCCAGGAAATCGCGATACCTCCATGTGACCATCCTCAAAAACGTCGATTTCAACACGCTCGCCAACCAAAGTCAGTGCCACCAGTACACTCTCTTCTCGAACTCGCAAGAGCATGAAGTGAATCGTCGCTTCCTCAAGTTTGCGCATGAGCAGATAAAGCGGATGAGTCATACGAAAATTCCAAGCAAGTTTCCGAGCGTCCGCGGGCAGAAAATGAAAGCAAATCTGCCTTCGGTGCTTCTACTCGACCAATGCAAGTCAGGTATTCTAAACGCATTCCGGCTCGAAGACTTGACCCCATCTGGCGTGCTTATGCGAAACCCAGTTCGCCTCGATCAACAAGCGTTAGAAGCGTCCGCGACAGTCGCGAACTGCTGCATGAATCGCGAGCGCGATCTTTATGGATCGAACGGATACCAAAAAGAACTCGGACTTGAACCACTCGCCATTCTCGCCGCAGCCGCCAACCAAAGCGGCGTCGCAAGATGGCTCGATCTCTGTTGCGGCAGCGGTAAAGCGCTAATCCAAGCCGCTGAACTTACCGAGAGTCAATCACTATCAATCGAGATCGTCGGCGTCGATCTCATCGACATGTTCTTGCCGCACGATCACAACAACTTGCGCCTGACGGCAAGCTCTTGGTTCCGTTGGAGGCCGAACACTAAATTCGATTTGATCACCTGCGTCCACGGCCTCCATTACATCGGCGATAAACTCCAAGCAATTACCAGTGCCCTCTCTTGGCTCAATGATTCGGGAACCTTCATCGCCAATCTCGACCTCGCCAGTATCCACATCGACGACGCCTCGGCGCAAGACCAAAAGCAATTATCGAAGGCACTTCAATCAGCAAGGATCGAATACGATGCCCAAAAGAAACGATTGCGCTGCGACGGCCCACGAGAGTTAGCGTTCCCTTTCACCTACGCCGGCGCAGACGACCAAGCCGGCCCCAACTACACCGGCCAACCAGCCGTGAATTCACACTATGTCCTATAAAGCAAAGCCACCGATTGCATCGCAGCTCGATATTCCTACGAACAGCGTGTGGCTAGTGAACTGTCAAATCTAAAAGTTGGAGTTGATGTGTGGCTGTGTAACTAACCACCCACTTTTTCGCAAGCTGCGCCCATTCTTGTTATCGTGCTCGTAATCGTGCTCGAACTCGAATTCAGGGCCAACGGCCTGAGATATTGTAGCCAGGGTCGGAGCAGTACTCTGCGTAGGCCCTGGGACACGGTCGCCAATCAACACAAAGGGCTGAAGGCCCGACATAATCCTTCGGTTGCGGGCCACGCCCGCGCTAGGTTTCGAAAACAAAACGGCTCGAAAAGCCTTAATTCCTAACTCCTTGCAGTCCGTTTTGTTTTTTAAACACGGCTTCCAAGCAGACTATTGCATACTCGCCCATCTACCCGACAAGCCTTAAGGCGGCTCAATGCTAGCAATTCGTTTCGCGATTTAAGATTGCCTCCGCCAGTGTTCATGCGCTATGTTGGCTCTCAACAAACCCAGCCGAAATTAGCCTGTATCAAGGAGGGGGCAAACATGCGCGCCGCCAATTTTATCGCAATCTTGACGCTCGCCCTATCTCTCGCGGCTTCATCTCTATCCCATGCCGACGAATCCACACCAACCAAAAACCCGCTCCGCATCTCCGTATCCATGGAAGGCGAAGGCCTCGAAACCTCCGTCGAAATCGAAGTCAAAAACGCAGGCAAATCCAAAATCCTCGTCGACAAGTACCTCGTACATGGATTCACTCTCAACTTCGACGACGAACTTGGTCAGATCAAATTCTGGCACACACTTTCTAGCTCAAAAGGAGACGAAAAGGCGCCGCCCGACAAAACCCTCATCGATAAGGCGTCGCTCGAAATGAGCAAAGAGCGATTCATCTATCTCGAACCAGGCGCCTCACTCACTCGAAAGATGTTTCCTTACAAAGCGTATGCGGCCGGAAGGACGCTTCCCTGGCGAGTGTATGAAGGGAAAGTGATCTGGAAACAGGGCGCTATTGCCGATCGCCTCCTCCTATCAGATGCCCAACTCACCAAGTGCTACGTGCGCTACGTGGGGATTCCGGACGGCATCCCATTCGAGCCGTTTCCCGAAGATCTGAAGTGGGATGACGCCCCGAAACAAGAATTTGTGGTCACGTTTGAGCGCCATATTCCCCATCGATCAAGTACGAAAGTCTCCTATCTCGAAAAAGAAACCTCTGACTCAGGCCGCGAAGAAGTCGCCAAAAAGTTCTACCACCGCGCTTCCAAAGAAGAGATCGCCGAATTCGAAGCCTTCATCAAAAACAAAGATCCCAAAAAGGAACCCCGAATCCTGGAACTCCTGCTCGGCAAGCTGACGCACGACGAACTCTTCAATCTCGGAGTCACCGCCGTAGTCCAGGCCGGGCGCGAGGAATGGTGCGTCGCCTGGTCCGATGACTCGCCCAAAACCGTGGACGCAGTCACCAAATCGCTCGGGAAGATCGGCATCGAACCCGGAGGCAGCTTCAGCCGCGGGCGCGGCGGCTGGCACATCGAAAAAGCCGACTTCTTCAAAGCCCAAGCCGCACTGCAAGCCTCCGCCGAAGTCCGCGCCTGCGGCGTCACAATCGTGAAGCCAAAACTCTCATTGCGCTAATCCCAGACCCTTCTCGTCTCTGTCAGGGTCGTTCAGCGCATCAGTTCATTTTTTCTCCTGTCGCTTTGCAACCTTCGCAACCTCCTCTGGCGAAATCACTCGATCCTTAGCTAACCGATTAATATCTTCAGCGGCCAGTCGCCATTCTCGACCAAACTTGTCAATCGGAACCCGATAAATCTTCAATTCGACCGTTTCGGCAACTCCACCAAAGTACATGGCAATCTTAACCTTGCCGTCCGCCGCCATGCTCTTGATCAAATACTCTTTCGCAGCTGCTTGAACCGCCAGCTTTTGAAACTCAGCCGTAGGCTTCAGATCGACTTTCTTCAGCGCCTCCCAAAGTTCATCCGCATCGCGCCTGCCGTTGTCACTCGCACTTCCTCGGAGAATGACTTTTCCGTCCAACAGAACTTCGACTTTCACGTACCGCGATGCATTGGCGTCGGCCGCGTTGATCAAACACAACAGCAGGCACACGATCAACGTCGATAGGTATTTCCCGTGGACCATAGAATCGTCCCTCAATGAACTTCGAGGCGTCCAGACGCCAACTTTAAGACGTCTTGGCACAACCTAACCCGAGTGCCGACGTCACGACCATCTCAGTTTCCGTTCGAACTTTTTTGCGCAGTGGTGCTAGCACGACTGCACTGGTTTATGATTTTCCCGCCCCATCGTCGCACTCATCCCACTCCTCAGCCTTCACCAGTTCCCAAGCGAGCACTTCAAGCTCTTCGCGCGTCCACGGACTATCGTCGTAGTCCATTGCCTCCAGGCTCTCAGACTCCTCGGCTCTCTGCATTTGGGTTAGCTTCGATTCATTTCGTTCGGCCATATTCGCACTCATATCAAACCTACCCCCGCTTCCGCCCCAAAAACTGCACCACACTCGCCGCCCCCGTATGAAAAGTCCCCTCCACCACGTCCCGCTCAATCTCCCGCAATAAAACCACTTCGCAATGGGGAAACG
>JBKJSI010000063.1:0-3028 GCA_046595915.1 Pirellulaceae bacterium | reverse complement strand
TTCTTGAAGATGGTCGCGATTCACTATTTTGATGAGACGTCTGGCAATATGAATATCGGGCGCCCTGCTGCTAGAGATGTGCTTGGTTGCAAAGTCATCGCGCCGGATTTCGATTCTCCTACGGGGATCCATTCCGCCTTTTCATTCGCAGGGGCAGTCGGCGGAGCGAGCACAAAAAGCTTGCCGTCGATGGGCGGATTGCGTCCCGGATCTACTCGAAGCTGTTTGCCGTCAGGTCGAATCCAACCAATCCATTTCGGAGCGGGCTCGATCGGAATCCGGTCCAATTCCAATTGCTTTGCGAATCGCTCCTTTGCTTCGGGAAATCTTGCAAGGATTGCTTTGAAACTCGTCGTAGCTTCTGCTCGCGAACTGGCGGCTTGCTTCTCGTTCCAGATCAACCAATTCGCAGATGAGTCGACGTTTGCATCTTGAACAATTTGCCAGATTGGCTCAAAAGCTACTTTGATTGCGTGACTTCCGTCGCGACCGACCTCTAATACGCGACTGAAAGTTATAAACCGCAACAATGGATCGAGGTCTTCATATTTAGAGCTTAGGAGCACAGTGAGGATTTCCAGCATCGATGTGTCCCAATCACCTTTCTTTGCAACTTGGATGATGGCAATCACATCTTTCGAAAGCTGAACTTGAGGAGCGGGCTTTGCGATGAGACCTTCTCGGTCTAATCGCACATCGTTTCCGGCTGCTAGATCGAGCGAATTGATGACGTGAATGGCGAGCCTCGCTTCTGTGGCGACACCCGGTGGAATCGGGTCGGCATCGGTATAAAATCGTTCTTCAGAACCTTTGGGTGAGAATCGAATTCCCTTGACAAGCCATAAACCGGTCATGATTCTCCCCTCAAACGACCGCTGCAGCAGGTCAAGCTGTAATTGTCCTTCGCTGGATTCTCGTTTGGAAATACCTTCGAGTAATCCACGTTTGGTCACAAAAAACGGAGGTTCACTTATCATTGGATGGTCCTTTGCTAAGGCGTCCGCTCTGGCGAGGATTGCCGCAGCCTCTTTGGGGCCCATTGCCAAGAGTTTCATTACGGCAAAGTCATGTACCAGCTGATGCCAAGCTTGTGCTCCAGACCACAGATTGGCTTCCTCTGCGACTAATTTGAACGATGCCATTGCAGCGTGATTCTTGGCGAGTTCACTCAAGCCAGCGCCAAACTCCTGAGGCTTGCCTATTTTGGACGAAAGGCCGTCTAGCGTTTGGCGAAGGCTTATTAAGTCGTTATTGACCCTGGTCAAAACGGCGGCCTTAGCAAGAAGTGGTTCGACTTGCGAACTGAGTGCGATCGAGGGCTTGCTCTCAGTATCTCCCAGTCGTTGGATTGCTTGCCGCAATTCGCTAAGGACTTTCGTATCAACCGGCGTTCCCCTTTCTAATTGCCCTCCCATCTCGGCAACACTCGCCAGAAGCTCGCGATAACGCTTGTCGAACTGCGTGTCGATTTCTTTTTGTCTAACTACATCTGCGGACCGCACTCGCGCTCGAATGGCGGCAACTTTAGCCGTTTCCGTATCGGTTTTGGCAAGTTTCTCAGCTTCAGAAAGTAAGCTCCGCTCAGGCGCGTTGTCATCCATCTGTTCCAACCGGCTCAATAGTTCCAGGAATCGCTCCGTGCGAACTTTCTCTTCGCGTTCAAGTCCTTCCAAACGCGTCACCTGCTCAATGAACACAGGCCGCACCGCGATTGATTTGGATTGCACCGCGATCGAGTCGGCATATTTCCTGGCTTCGACAAGGTTCCCCGACTCAACCAACTTACTCATCGCCGCCGTCGAAGAAGCTACTTGATTCTCGTGATGTGTCCGCAGAATGATCCAAAGCGTCACGCTGGCTGCGATCGCTAGCGCGCCAATCACGCCGCTGAGCAGCAAGACGAACCTTCGCTTATCAGCCGCATCGAGCGAGCGGATGCGCTCTACATAACGGCGCTCTAATAGCTCAGGTAGTTCCGCATCGAGTCTGTGCATTGCTTGATAAGCACGCTCCAGCGTTCGACGATCGGCGTCGCGGTCGAGTGAGTCTTCTAGCTGGGCAATCGCACCGGCATATTCATCCTGTTGCCGCCGCTGCTCCAGGAGGCGATTGAGCCAGTGGATCGCCGGCGCGGCACGCGCGACCAGCGGGTCGTCTTGCGCCAATTGCGCCGTAGCCATCAGCTTGTCCCAGCGAGCTTTCTGGGCGAATCCGGCGTCCTCGTCGAGCGCGGAATGGGCATTGGAAAGTTTCTTTTCGATCTCTCTTAATTCTGCCGTGGCTGAGTCGGCGGCGAGCGAGCGCACGATTTTGCGTGTCCGTGCGACCAAGTCCGCAGGCGGTGAGATGAGCCAGCCGGGCGCCTCGAGTTCAAACGCCAACCCAGTAACGCGATTGGCGTCCTTGGCGCTGCTGGCCGCGGCGAGCTCCTTCGGAATTTCGCGCATCCGGGCGGATTCATAAACTCGCAGGTCTTGATCCCAGATTGGGTTATCTAAATCGAGATCGCGAATCTGCCGCATCACGCCAATGCGCTGCGCAAGGGGCGCCCGCGCCAAAGCCAAAAGCCGATGCGACCTCATCAGACCTGTGAGGGGAGTTGCGGAGAAGTAAGCGGTGTTGAGATCGCCTGCGATTTCATTCTTGATTGCTGGAGGAAGAACAATACCTTGCTCGGAAAGAGCCTTGTGCCATTCGGGAAGTTCGGGGAAGTCGAGAATTCCCACCGAGTCGAGAACGTTTGGCTCCCGTTCCGCAGCTTGAAGTGCTTCACTTCGTAGCCCCTTCTTCAAGAGTCCAGCACATTCAACGAGCCGGAGATTCACTTCATCGCAGGCGGCGACATACTCGGAGGCGGTGTCTCGAAGCAAATCCCAATCGGGCGGCACAGTCGAGCCTATCGCCGACTGAATCTCTTCGACAATTTGGGCATAGTCGAGCATGGGAGGTCTACTTAGCGGGTGGGTGGGTGATGGACGAGGGAGCAAACTGCGGCTGGGTCATGGCGAGTAAGGATTCCCGATTTGGA
>JBKJSI010000705.1:0-14556 GCA_046595915.1 Pirellulaceae bacterium | reverse complement strand
CATCCTGATTGGTTGCCGAAGGAAGGCAAGGAAGAACTGCTGCCGCACTATCGGCTGGGCGAGGATCGCGGGCGGATTTATCGCGTGGTTCGCGAGGGTGCTCGAAGTGATACGCCTGTTAAGTTGAAGCTCGACCAACTCGATACGGAGGGACTGGTTGCCGCCCTCGATTCGCCCAATGACTGGCGGCGCGACAAGGTGCAGCAACTCTTGTTGTGGAAGAATGATCCTAAGGCAGTTCCACTTTTGGAGAAGCTGTTTCAGGTGAGCTTGCGCCCGCGGACGCGGGTGCAGGCGATATATGTACTGGATGGGCTGGGCGCGTTGACTTCGCCAACGCTGATCGCGGCGCTCGCCGACGCTCATCCGGGCGTGCGGGAGAATGCGATTCGGCTGGCTGAATCTCGTGATGATGAAACGCTGATCGCTGCCGCGACGAAGCTGGCGAGTGACGCGGATGCCAAGGTGCGTTTGCAGCTTGCGCTGAGCTGCGGCGAGTGGAAGTCGGAGAAAGCGGCTGTGGCGCTGGCCGAAATCGCCGCACGTGATGCGGAAGATCCGCTGATGGTTGCGGCCGTGATGAGTTCGGCGCTGCCGCACTCGAAGAGTTTTGTGCCGGCGATTTTGAAGGCCGATTCCAAGGTGCTGGCGGTTTTTAATGAACCGCTGCTGCGGCAATCGCTCGGAAGCCACGATGCGGCTGCGACGGCTTTGATGCTGGGAGCAGCTTTCAATGATCCAGATGCCGAATTGAGTTCAGAACGACTTGGCAATTTCTTGATTGCGCTTGAGCGAGTGGGTTCGTCGCTCGAAAAATTGGCCGCTGACGATAAAGATGGCGCGATCAAGCCGCTGATTCAAAAGGCGGATACATTTATTATCGTTTCCAAGCTAATGGCGAGCGACGAGAACTCGTCTTGGCCACTGCGCATTTCGGCGGCAAAGCTGCTTTGCCGGTGCGCACCGCACCGCGAATTTGGCGCTTCGGTGCTTGCGCAACAACTGTTGCCGCAGACAGATGCCGCGCTGCAGTCGTCGATCATTGCTTCGATGTCTCAGAGCGGCGCGAAGAATGTGCCAGAACTTTTGATCGCTGCCTGGCCGACGCTGAGCCCCGCGCTGAAGGCGGAAGTGCTTGATGTATTGCTTTCGCGGCGGCCTTGGACGGAGCAACTCTTGACGCAGATGGAAGCCAAGGAGATTTCGCGCAATAGTCTCGATCTGACGCAGCAGGCGCGGCTGAAAAGTCATCCGGTCGACGCGATTTCCCAGCGGGCGAGGGTTGTTTTTGAAACCGCGACCGCCAGCACCCGCAAGAAAGTGCTCGAAGACTATCGCGTTACCTTGACGCTCGCGGGCGCCCCGAAGCTGGGGCGGGCGGTGTTTGAACGCGCCTGCGCGACATGTCATCGTCGCGGCGATCTTGGCAAGAATATCGGCCCCGACTTGGCGACGGTACTCTCACATGCGCCCGAGAAGCTGATGACCAATATTTTGGACCCGAATGTCGATATCCAGCCGGGCTATCAGACTTATGCCTGTGTGCTTGGCAGCGGCGAAGTGCTTTCGGGGCTTTTGTCGGGCGAGACGGCGAGCAGTATCACGATCGCTCAGGCGAATGGCGTGGTGCGAACGGTGGTGCGTAGCGAAATCGAGGAGCTGCGCAATCTCAATACGTCGCTGATGCCCGAGGGGCTTGAGACGTCGATCCCGCCGCAGGAGTTGGCGAACCTGATTGCGTTTTTGCGAGAGCCGATCACCAGCTCTGATGAAAACCGTCCGGCAAGTGACGTGCTGAAGAAATAGATGAACACAAAACCGCCCGCAACATTTTTTGCAACGGTTCGTTGAGCTCAGTCTGCCGGTAAGTATTACCCACACGGCATAAAAGATCGCGAGCAAGTGAATCGCGACTTAAATTTCGCATTTGGCGTAAACTTGCATTGACGTCATCGGCACACATTTGGAAGTTGAATTCATCAAGCCTTGCTCATGGAGGAAAGGGGTTGAAGTCGCTTATTCAAGCCGAGTTCCCTAACTTTCAGTGGTGTTGCATATGAACAATCCGGTTACCAGTCTCAGCGTTCACAAACTTGAATCACTCGTCCAACTACTCTCTCAAGATGCCGCAAGCCTCAAGCAGGCACTGGTACTTGAAGAGAGTCAGATCGATCCCACAGCGCCTCCCACCCTTGGAGATGACCATCATCAAAACGTCTTGCGAGCCTTTGAAGCGTCGCAAGTCGCGCTGGGGAATTTCGAGCGAGCACATCTCGACGATCCCGCATTGGTGAAGGACGCTCAAAAAGCGTTCCTGGAAGACTCCAATCCGCAATTCGAACAGAGTTGGATCGGCCAGCGAGCACGAACGAAGCCACATGGTTTCGTCGGGGACTATGAAATGCTGATCAAGCTCTACGACGAAAAGACATCCGCGACCGGGCTCGGCGGTTACATCGATCTATGTATCTTGGATCTCCCGCTGGCGAGAGCGGTGCGAACGCGCCTCAAAGCCGCGAGAACGTTCTTGCTAGAAGAGATTGGCCGTCGAAGCGGCAAGATCAGCATCCTTGATGTCGCCTCAGGGCCTTGCCGCGAATACATGAACTGGCCGGAATTCAGCGACTGCGAAGTCGAGGTGGTCGCGATGGACACCGACCCTCATGCATTGGAACACGTTCAATCAAACGTTTGTCCAAGTGTCCCACGCGGCACAACGCTCCGGCCGGTGCGTTACAACGCACTACGCACGTCGGTCGCCGAAGGCACCATTCGCCTTTTTGGTAAGTTCGATGTGATCTATAGCGTCGGCCTTTGCGACTATCTGACCGACGACCAGCTAATTCGCATGTTCGCCGCTTGGAAAGAGACGCTGAACGATGGCGGCGTAATGTATGTGGCCTTCAAGGACTGCGAACAGTATGACCACACGCCTTACCAGTGGCATTTGGATTGGTTCTTCTATCAGAGAACCTTTGACGATGCAAAGAGTCTCTTCGCCAAGGCTGGCATCGATACGAGCGAAATGGAGATCACGCGCGACGAGACCGGGATCATTATCAACTTTATCTACCGCAAACCAAGCGCGTCGCAGCATCGAATCGATGCGGCGGAAGCGATCACGCCAAACTTAATCGTGGCTGAAATTGCAGCAGAGGTGCGCTCGGAAGTATGAGAGCAACTTCACGAGCGTGGACTAAGAACAAACAGCAACCTCAGCCGGGGCGGCTAGCATGGCTAGATTCAGATCCGTCCCGGTTTGCGTAGGTGACTCGTCCATTTGTTCTTTCACTCGCACAAACTCGTTCTCTTGCCGCAGAAAGGCTTCGACCACATCGGGATCAAAGTGGGCTCCCGCCCCTTGCATGATGATCGCGCGGGCGTCGGAATGAGACATGGCGCCTTTGTAAACACGCTTAGTCGTTAACGCGTCATAAACGTCGGCGAGCGCGACAATGCGACCACAGAGTGGAATCTGATTGCCGCTCAATCCATAGGGGTAGCCGGACCCGTCGAATTTCTCATGGTGCGAAAGCACAATCTCCCTTCCAAATCGCAGGTACTCCGCGGAGGAATGGGTTGTCAGAGCGGCATCCAGTGTCTGACTGCCAATGATGACGTGCTGTTTCATCACGTCAAACTCGGCCGGAGTCAGACGTCCTGGCTTGAGCAAAATGCTGTCCGGGATCCCTACCTTACCAATATCGTGCAGCGGGCTGGTCATAAAGATCGTCCGAACATAGTCGGCATCGATCACATCGTCATATTTGTCGGTAGTCGAAAGCTGCTGCGCAAGAATTCTCGCATACTCGCGCATCCGCTCGAGGTGCGCGCCCGTTTCGGGGTCTCGCTTCTCGGCCAGTTTCGCGAGCGAGAAAATAAGCAGGTCTCGGCTTTCCAGCGAAATGATGCGTTCCGCCGCGCGAAGACGCACTCTGAGTTCCTCAGGATCAAAAGGCTTGGCGATGAAGTCATCCGCGCCCGCCTTCAGGCCGGTAACCAAATTGTCTTTGCGATTGAGACAGGTGAGCAGAATGAAGTAGACATAGCCGCTCAACTGCCGACGACGAATACGCTGGCAAAGTTCGACGCCGGACAGGCCTGGCATTTGCCAGTCCGAGAGCACAATCCGAAAGTCGCCCCGATAGACCAGATCTAGTGCTTCTAAACCATCCTTTGCCGCTGTGACGTCATAGCCGAGGATTTCAAGAACACTTTGAAGCAGTCCACGACAGATGGGATCATCGTCTACGATCAAGACGGATGTACGGCGAATCGGGTTAATTTGAGACACCGATAGACTCCTTCTGGATCTTGGCTCGGACGGTGTCACTAAGACGCTCGCATTCCCGAAGCACTTCATCCAAACAATCGGCCGTTCGATCAGGAGCAGGCAATCGCATACAAGCTTCAAGTCGTTCGGCGCTTTGGCTTAGTGCACGAGCGGATACGGTGAGCGCTGCGCCCTTCATGCGATGTGCGATGGCTCGAACCTGTTCCGCGTCGTTCACTTGCACCGCCTGCTCAAGCTCAGAGACCTGCGGCATCAGGTATTCATCAAAATTGGCGAGAAGCTTTTCCAGTAAATCGCCTCGACCCATGCAACGCGAGAGCAATTCCTCCATGTCGAGCGCAGGAGAAGATTGGATTTCGGATATGCAACCAACTCCCATATTTCGGTGCTCCAGGTAATCCAAATGGGCCGCAGTCATCGTGAAATGAATCACAGCGTTCGATCGATATTCGGCGAAGAAGAACGGAGTCGACTCGACTTACCACATAAAAAACATACGTTGAACGTGATACCTAGTCAAAACTGGCGCACAAACGCCATGGCGCATGCCCTACCCGAATGGGTGAGAACCGTTGTCATAATGGGCATAAACGGCATGTGACCACGAGTTGGCATAGTCTGGCTTGCTCCACATCGGATGCACGATCCGCAGAATCGACAGGTTTCACTTAATCAAAACGAAGGCGACGTGGGAAGCCAAGTCAACTGAAAGACCGCGTTCCGCCGGCAGATGATGTCAGTCGTAATCAATTTCGGAATCACCGCGATTCCACTAGCGACAAACTGGCCGAAAAAGTGAATCTGTCGATCTGCGAAAGTTCCGAAACTCGAGGCCTTCATGGCCGCTTAGGTCGGTTGAAGCTCCCTCGTTGATTGCTGAATCGGCAACACTCTTTGCAGCGTCTCGTTGATGGCGTCGAGTTGGATGGGTTTCGACACATAGTCATCCATTCCCGCATCGAGGCACTTTTGGCGCGCTTCACCAAAGGCATGGGCTGTCATCGCCACAATCGGCGTATGCCCGCCTTGAGTGGCTTCGATGTCGCGGATCATTCGTGTCGCGCCAAGGCCATCGAGACCTGGCATTTCCATGTCCATGAACACCACATCAAATCGCTCACGACGGTACGCCTCCACCGCTTCATAGCCGGAACTCGCGATGGAACACTTGTGCCCCAGCGCCTCAATAATTCCAATTGCAACGATCTGATTTACAGAAAGATCATCCGCGACGAGGATACTTAATGAGCGAGCGGCCAACTCGCTGTCGTCGATTGGTTGCTTGGCATCAACGGCAGCTGGTCGGAGCGCCTCACCAATCGCCCTGACGAGTTCAAGCGATGACGCGGGCTTGAGAAGCCTGGTCGCAGCAGTCAATGTCGTATCGTCGAGTCCATCGACTCGCTCCGTTGGGGGTACGAGCGCGATGACTGGCATCGAGTTCATGACCTCCATTCGCGCTGCCGAAAGGAGATGGTCCTGCTTCACGCCGTTCACCCCGATGTCGAGGACGAGCGCGACATGCCCCTCCGACGCTTGCCGGAGTTTCTCAATTCGAGCCCAGCTCTTGGGAGTGTTGGGGATTAAGCTGCATCTGGCGCCTAAACGAATAATCGCTTCGCAGTAAGTATGCCGCGCCTTGCTACTGTCGCAGCAAATGAGAACATGGGCGCCTTGCATGGGCATGGAGGTGGGCAACACGTTCTCGACTGAAACACGCTCGAGGGGAACGCTAAAGTGAAAAATACTGCCGCGGCCGACTTCACTCTTGACCCAGATTCGCCCGCCCATGAGGGCGACGAGCTGTGCCGAGATCGAAAGTCCTAATCCTGTTCCACCATAGCGACGCGTCGTCGAGCTATCGCTTTGCTCGAACGCTTCAAATATGAGCGATTGCTTGTCGAGAGGGATTCCTAGGCCATCGTCATGGACTGAAACATGGAGATGCTCTTCGCCATGTTCATCCTTCAGCAGATCGGCATTGACAAAGACCTCCCCCAATTCTGTGAACTTGATCGCATTGCCGAGAAGATTAACAATAATCTGTCGCAGCCGGCACGGGTCACACATCAACTCCTTCGGCAAGTCGGGCGCAATGCGAAAGTTGAGTTCTAATTTCTTGCGAGCTGCCTGACTTCCAATCAAACGAACAGCATTCGCGATAACGCCATGCAACTCCGCGGAAATGCATTCCAGCGTCATCTTTCCCGCTTCGATCTTCGAGAGATCGAGAATATCGTTAAGCAAATGCAGCAGCGTGTCGCCCGACTGATGCACGATATCGAGACACGACCGCTGTTGCGACGTGAGCGAGGATCGCAGCAAGAGATCCGTCATTCCCAGAATGCCATTCATGGGTGTGCGGATTTCGTGACTCATCGTCGCCAAAAAACGACTCTTCGCCGCATTGGCTTCTTCGGCTACATTCTTGGCGTGCCGCAACTGTTCTTCCGCTCGCTTCAGTTCCCTTGCAGTGCGGGCGAGTTCAGAGTTCGAGAGCGCCAATTCACTCGCGCGTGCCTCAACTGCCGCGGTTCGCTCTACGACTCGTTCTTCGAGTGTCGCATTGAGCTGTTCGAGCTGTTCGAAGCCCTCTGCGTTTTCAAGCGCCGCGCCGGTGATCGAGGCGATAAAGTCAGCTAGTCGCTCTTCATCCGGCCCGAAAAGGCCGGTGACCTGTTGATGCGTTGCGTAGAGGCATGCTGCCGTACGATTTCGAACCTTAATCGGCGCGCAGAGAACCGATCGCTGACTTGCGAGCTCCGCCGATTGCATATGATCGGAATCATCTCGACCAAATGCGCGTGATCGCCCTGCTTCCAACGCGAGCTGAATCTTCTGATGACTAACGGCCGATTGCTCAGACTCCAAGAGCATCCGCGGCGGCGACGTTCCGTCGAACCGATCGACTTCGAGGACGGCGCAAGCCTCTGCACGCAGTAAGTGAATCGCGGCCGCCCTTGCTTCCTCATACACTTTGCTCGGAGACAATGCGGATGCGATCCGACGACCCCGATCGAGCACGGTATCAAACCGATCGACTAGCGAAAGCGTTGCGGCCGAGCCGGCGATCGCGTTTTCGGCGTTGCTGTCTTCGCTATTACAGATGGAATCGATGATCCGCTGGCCTTTAGCGACATCCTCCGCCGCTGAAGCCCAGCCAACGCTGACGCCAACTTGCCCACGATGCCAAAGCGTCTTTCCAACTTCGTACTGCGCGCCCAGTTTTTCGGCGACCTTCAAACTCTGATCAAAGAGCCGCCGTGACGCGCGCAGCTTACCTTTCATGGCTGAAATGAGAGCCAGTTCCCTTAAGGCCCGCGAGAGGTCATTTCGACATAGTTTCGCGGTACGCACAGCGCGCCGGGCGGTCTTCTCCGCCTTGTTCATCATTTCCTCGCGAACCGTCGCCGTGTAGGCGGATGCGCCCGCGGCGCGATGACGATATGCCGTCGCCAGCCAAGAGATGGCTGGCAACGTGTAGGCGTTGTGAATCTCCGCCTGATCGGCGGCCGCGACCGCCTGTTCGAGATACTTGATCGCCGAGGCCGGTTTGCCAATATGGATTTCATGAATGCCAGCCGCCATGAGCACTTGAACGGTGCCTTGAGCGTCATGCCGCTTTCGCGTTAGCTCTGTCTTAATGATGTCACTCGGCATCTCGCGGCGTGAAGCTCTCGCCCAAACATCGAGGATAATGCCAGAAGCTTGTTCGTCGCCAAGCTCCAGGCCAGATCGATGATTGAGCCTGACTTCCTTTAGTGCTTCGGGAAATCGACCAAGATGATATAGCGCCGCCGCGACTTGATACCGCGCGATATGCACTTGCCAGTAATCACCGGTACGCTCTAACAACCTTACAGCGTCGCGACCTTTCTCAATGCACTCTTCGTATCGAGACGCAGCATAGAGAACGACACTATAGAAATTGAGCGATTGCCCTTGGCCCCAGACGTCTTCAAATTGGCGCCGCAGTTCGAGCGACCGCTGAGCATATTGAATCGCCCTTGGAAAGAGCGGAACCAAACACATCACCGGCGCATGTTCAGAATAGGCATGCGCGAGCTCCGGCGTCGGCGGGAAATTCTCCGCCAGGTTGAGGCCCCGCAAATGAGCCAGCAAACATTGATCCTTACTGCGACAATACCAACAGCCATGCGTCAAAAGACTGAATAGGCGAATCGCGAGCCGCTCCATCTCATTGGGCGGCCGCTTGATCCGATGCACAAAGAGTCGCGGCAGAAAGGTGTGCAGAAGTTGAACGGTCACTTCCCAGAGCAACACCGCAATGATCGTGACCTTGGTTCGAGGAACGACACGCCCCAGCATCCGCAGCGAACTTTCAAATCCCAGCGTCGCTTTTTCCATATCGCCGCGCTTAAAACTGAGCTCCGCCAGCTTGCTATGAATCTGCGCTCGCTGGAGCGTCGTTTCCGCGAACCGCGCCGCCTCATTGAGTAGCGGCGCCGCTTCGTCGTAGCAGCCACGCAGCATCAGCGCGTCACCAAGGCCTTCTGCAATTTGATATTGAATCGAGCTTTCACTATCGATTGCTCCGCGGCGTGCAATCCGATACTGTCGCTCAGCGATCTCCAGCGAAAAGCGACTTCTCGCGGCCTCGGCGGCTCGCAGCGCATAGGGCAACGCCAAATGCGACATCTCCGCCGCATCAAAGTGATATGCGATCTCCGCCGAACTGTTGGCCGTATTGGCTTCGAGGTAGGAGGCGGACATCGCATGCAGCTGCCGCTGCTCCGAAGGCATAAGGTGCTGAAGGAAGGTCGAACGGATTTGGTCATGCACGAAGACGAATTGACCACCATCGGCGCGAGTCCAGACCAGTCGTCGTTCACGAGCTTGAGATAACGCCTCGATCGCCTCGCCTGAACTCATACCCGTTAGATTCGCGACAATATCGAGGCTAAATTCTTTGCCAGTGACAGCGCCAACCGATAGGAGTCGCTTTGTCTTCTCCGAGAGCAGTTCAACGCGGCGCGCGAGCAGCGAAGCAGCCTCTCGTGACGATTGCATATTCGCCATCGCCAAGGGCTCGATGACCCAGGCTCCCTCTCTTGAAACGAGGGCGCCAGACTCCACGAGGCCTCGCAAAACCGCGGAAGCCATGAAGGGACTTCCTTCAGCGAATTGAACAACGAGTTGCAACGCCTCAGCTGGCAAAACCCCCGCCATCGATTCGGCGAGACGTTTAATATCTTCGGATTCAAAAGGTTGCAATCGAATCGAAGTGCAACCACTCAGCTGTCGCAGCGCGTGGTCACTTGCGACTTCTTCGGAACGAAATGCGACAATCAAGGAGCTATGTTTCGCAGCGCTTTTTTCAAAATGGAAACGGCGGATCAACTTGCAAGTCAGCTCATCGATCCATTGGCAGTCGTCTAAGATGATCACGGTAGGACGGCTCTCAGACCCAATGGCTTCCAGGAACCTCGCAATCGCCTCAATCGTTCGGTTCTCGCCAAACGCGGCTGGCGAATCACCCAGCCGCAGGTAGGATTGAAAAATCTGCCTCAGCCTCGGTAGCGAAGCCACCAGCGGATCAACATATTCACCCAGCTTGTCGGTCATTTCTCGTGCATAAGTCGGTTCGCTTTCGCAAGCGGCGAGAAATCCGTCGACGACCCCATCCAAGACGCGATAAGGCACATCGCCCACATTCGTCGTCGCCTGCCCTCGCAAGACGCGAACGCCTTCTCGGCGCGATTGCATCGCCAACTCGACCATCAACCGACTTTTGCCGCTTCCTGATTCGCCTTCGACGCTCATCGTGCCGCCAAAGCCATGCCGAGTTCGCGTGAGAAACTGTCGAACCTCATTGAGTTCCTTCGAGCGCGCAACGAATGCTGGATCAGCCAGCGTGCAGCGTTGATCGGTCGCTCCGATCACAATCCGCGTTTCAGTGTCATTCGCGAGCCATGCCTCGCGAATCGCCCTCAAATCATGCGCCACCGCCGCCGCCGACTGATATCGCTCGTAGGGATCCTTGCGGAGCAAGCGCTGAATCACTTCATCGAGTTCCCGCGGCGCTTCTGGGCGCAAACTCTGTAGAGCTGGCACCGTCCCCGTCAGATGCTCAAACAGAATGGTCCCTGTATTTTCACCCGTAAATGGCGGTCGCCCCGCCAAGCAGTGAAAGAGCACGATGCCGGCGGAATAGAGATCCGATTGAGGTCCAACATCCGCATCCAGCGACCCCGCTTCTTCAGGCGACAAATAGGCAACGCGCGCGGCGTCGTTCCCGCCCATCAATCGCTCGGGATGAAAACATTTGACCGTGCCAAAATCGACGAGCGATATTGAAAATCTTGCGTCTGCTTCTGACGACCGTGGAGCGATGATGATATTGGACGGTGTAATGTCTCGATGCAACGCGCGACGTGGATGAAGTTGCGCAAGACCATCGAACAACTGAATTCCCAGACTCAGCGCGTCGACCACTTCTAGCGGCGATCGCTCAAGATAGTGGAGAAGCGACAAGCCTTCGACAAAGGGCATTACTGCAAAGAAGCACTCGTGCTCCTCGCCCGATGTGAGTACCTTGACCAACGAGTGGCAGTCAATTTCTTGTCTCACTACCGACTCGTGTTCGATGCGAGCCAGAATTCCCTTCGATAGAACGCCTTTTTGCACCGTCTTTACGACAACTCGTTGGCCGGTTTCTCGGTCGATTGCAAGTAGAGTTTGTGTTGGCGGAGAGTCTTTCGCGATTGCGGTAACTTCAAATCGCGATCCGAAAACTAGACCGAGACTTGGTTGGGCCGCAGCCTCAGATAGCAGGCCATTGCTACTGCCTCGATTCAAACTGTCCTGCGTCATGAGCCGTTACTCCTGCGACGCGACCTCATTCTTGAGGCATTTGCGCGCGAACAAATCTACGTTACGAACTAGGCGATTCGCGGTCCTCGACGTTACCGGGACGTGACTCGTTAACGATTATGCGTGTCGAGGCGATTGTGACGACAAGCTTGCAAGTAATCCAAGCAGTTTCCATTTAGAGCCTTCATCAAGCGGGCGATCCTCTGTTGCGCCAAGGGCAGCCCAGACTGCTTGCTGTCGGCCAATCAAAGAGAACTTGGAAAGAGCCAAGTCGTTTATTGAGGCGTCGGCGTCACGCTTTTCAGTTGCGCAGTCCGCAACCAGTGATTTTTCCATGCCACCGCCGATTGTGGGGGCAGCATTCGCGCGCTAATCCTCCCCGCGACGCCAAATGAATGAAGCTGAGGCTAAGCAGGAAGGAGGCGAAACGGTGAATAGCGTCCCGCCTCGCTCCTTCCACCTCGACTATTTTGCAATTGCGATCTTTTTTCTCGTTATAGTCACTTTTACAGTCTGGTCGGCTTATCCAGCAATTGCTGCAGTCTTTGATTTGCAAGCCGGGTCGTAATCAAGAGTTTCTACTTCGCCATGGTCGCATTCATGTTCCCAGAGATCGCCGATTTCGGCTTGAAGCAAGAAGTGCTTCACGAGGCTGGCAAGGGGTTCGGCGACGACTAAGGCGACGGTGCCTTTTTTGTGTTTCTTGAGGATCTTGGAGACCGCCAGTTTTACTCGCTGTTCAGCTTCGGTAATGCTCTCGCCGTCCGGCGGACAACAAGCCTCTGGATGCTCTTGGAATTGGCGATAGACCTTGGGCTGGCACTGTTTGACTTCGTCGATCAGCTTGCCATGCCAGAGGCCGTGGTTGAGGTTTTTTAGGCCTTCGATCGTGTTGACGCGGAGCTTCTTTTTGGCGGCCAAGATTTCGGCCGTTTGCATGGCGGACTGGCAGGGCGACGAATAGATCGCGTCGAGCGTCGATTCGCATACCGTCGTGGCGGCTTGCTGGGCTTGCTTCACGCCGTTGTCGTTGAGGGGCACATCAAGGCAGCCCTTGATGCGACGTTGATCATCAAAATCGGTCGCACCAGGACGTACTAACACCAATCGGACCATGGAACGCAGTGACTCCAAAAACTCACGCGACGACGACCGCCAACTTGGACAGTTCTTCAATTGCCGCGCGATAACTCGGGGCTTTGAAAATCGCCGAGCCAACTACCATCAGTTGGGCCCCGTTCTCGGCACAGGCGCGAATCGTGTTGTGATTCACGCCTCCATCGATTTCCAAAAGTGGCTCGGAGGCGGCGAACCGCTTGAGCCACTCGATTTTTTGTAATGCGATCGGATTGAACGCTTGTCCGCCGAAACCCGCATCGACGCTCATTACAAGAATGAGGTCGCACAGATCGAGGCAGGGTTCCAAAGCGCTAACGGGCGTTCCCGGATTAAGGGCGACGCCAGCGATGCAATCCAAGTCGCGGATTTCCTGAACCAGCTTTCGTGGCTCAGAAGTCGCTTCGATGTGAAACGTGATGATGTCCGCGCCCGCTTCGGCGAATGCCTTGGCGTATTTCTCTGGCTTCTCGATCATCAAATGGACATCGAGGGGGAGCTTGGTGATTTTGCGAACGGCGGCGACGATCGGCATTCCGTACGTGAGATTGGGAACGAAAACCCCATCCATCACATCGAGGTGTAGTGCCGAAACGTCGGCTTCCTCCAAGTGGCGAACTTCGTCGGCCAAGTGGGCAAAATCACATTGGAGCAATGAGGGCAGAATCAGCGGTGCGCTGGCCCTAAGACGCTCCAAATGGTCCCGTCGGTGCATAAAGGCGGATAATCCCGCCGGACGGTCACCACGTACTCGAGCACACGCTTGCTCGTCTGTTGGACCGAGGCTAAAGCCCCGATCGGTGTTCCGCCGGGAGGAGGCGTCCCAGTGAAAGCCTCCTCTTACTGCTCCTTTATTCTACCGCCTTGCGGCGGCGGCGGGATGGCAAGTTCGCGGAATGTCGCTAGTTCGCGGGGGGTATGGTTAGGTCGCGTCTTAGGGGAAAGAGATGACCTTTGTGGCTTGACTACGGGGGCGATATTAGATATTACTTAATCGCCAAAGTCAGAGGCTACGGTCTAAGTCTTGGACTTGGGGTAGGTCGGATAAGCCTTTTAGATGGAAAACCTGTAGGAATCGCGTCGTGGTGCGGTACTTTTCCTTCCCCCGGCTTTCCCCGGGTTCGACCGTTAGAAGGCCTTGGCGAACGAGCTGTCTCAAGACGCCGCCGCTCGGTCTGCCACGGCAATCGAGCATTTCCTGAGCGGTGATCGGCTGGTGATAGGCGACAATCGCGAGCGTTTCGACCTGCGATTGGCTAAGTTTCGCTTCCTTGGCTTTCCCGAGCATGCGAGCTTCGACGCTTCGGCACTCTCGCGTCAGCTCCATGCGATAGCCATCGCCAACGGAGACGATGCGGTAGGGCGCGTCCTCGGAAGCGTATGTCTGATTGAGTTCTTGAACTAGCTCATCGAGCTCGGAGGGTGTTACGCCGCGCATCAGTTTGGCGACATCTCGCGCCCTAACGGGCTGGTTTCCGGGTTGGCCGACAAAGAGGATCGATTCCCAAATCGTGCGGGGGGCGATGGCGCAGTTGTCATCGATTGCAGTGGGCGGGGGCTCGATCTCGATGGGTCCGTCAGAAATGCCCGCGTTTTTGGCCGATTCGAGTAGCGTCGCGGCGTCGGCGGCGATCGGCGGACTCGTTTCCCAGCCGGGCGGCGGCTCCGCTTCGAGATAAGGATCATCCGCCCCGAGCATGGCGGCGTAGCTCCGGTTGAGTTCGTCGAGTGAAAGTCCGTCGTCGCTGGGAGCCCCTTGCATCGCGCCGAGCGCGGCGGCGAGATCAAAGCTCTCGCCGCTGCTGGAATCGCTCGATTTTTCGGGATGGCTGGAAGCGGCGCTCATCCCTGCGTTATAGGCCAATGATCGCTGCAAGGACAAGGGAAAACGCCGTTATCAATCTTGAATCCGGGTGCATTTCATCTCCCAGTGGTACCCATCATCGGCGACAAGTTTTCCATGGTTGTGGTCCTTATCGTCACGCTCGAGTCTGCCTTTAACCTTCGTGATTTTTACCACCTTCCCATCTTTGTCTCGCGCCCGGAAGTCTGTGAGAGTAATTCTCGTATGTGTGGGTCTTCGCCCTTCCGCCGGCACGCTCTCACCCACTTCTTTTTTCATTTCCTTATCATCGCCAGATTCGCCCTGATAGATTTTCAGTTTCTCAACGCGAAATCGCCCACGAAGATTTCCCGTAATTGATTACCGTCTCACTCGGGCAGGAGTTGCGGTTCAGTGCGGCAGAGAGATTTGAGCAAGAAGGCGAACGGTTGGACGTCGCGCTGTTCGCAAGTGCGGATCACCGACATCA
>JBKJSI010000519.1:0-14972 GCA_046595915.1 Pirellulaceae bacterium | reverse complement strand
CAATTGGGACGCATTTTGAAAAAGTGGAGGCGGAGAGTTACTGGGTTCCCTGGTGGATCGCGCCGCCTTGGGTGCGGTTTCAGGTTTGCGGCGTGGCGACGGCCCCTAGTTTTTGTTGATCGTACTTATCCATTCACCCCGGCATATTTGTCTTGCTTTCTGGGGGGAGGCTCAATTGTCGGGATCGGTTTGCGGACGTAGGCGGTCTTGCTTTCGGTTCCGCCGTGCAGTGCGGTAAGAAACGCGGTGGCGGCGTTGTGGCGATCTTTTTGTATGACTACTTCTGTGCTGGCAGTACTTGTCGGTTGTTGGGGCGCAGGGATTGTTTTGGCAGTAGGATGGTCTGTGGCCTCTGCCGGCGATTGAGGGGACCGGAAGGGGAATGTGGGTAATCGACTTCGGCTGGTCGCTAGCGGTCGGCTGGTTTTGTGGGGCTGGCAGTTTCTGCAGTTCGTCGAGCCGTTCGGCGATTAACTTTTCGATTTTCTCCATTTCGCGGCGGATGTTTTTGGCGAGTTGGAGAAAGCGGATATCGCCGACGAAGGGCTTTTGGGGATTGCCTTTGGCGTCGAGAGGTCCGGTGAGTTGCTCGTGTAATCTGTCGGCATGTTCTTTGGTGCGGCGCCAACTGCATACGCATTCATCATGTTGATACTCGAGGCGGCCGAGTTGGATTTCGTAGTAGAGGAGTCGCGAATCGGACTGCACTGGATCCTTTACGGAATCGCCGGCAGTTAGCCAACGGGAGAAGTCGATTTTGCGCCCTCGGACGACTGGCTCGATCTGGCCGATGGCGGCTTGGGCCTGGTCAATCGGAATACCGGCGAGCTTGGCGGCCTGCGGCTCGGGGAGCCCGAGGATGAGGGCACAATGAATGGCGGCGGATTGGGAGGTGGTGAGCATGATTTTGGTCCTTCGTGGTCCAGAGGTTGGATATCACTGCTCACTATTTACGCATTGAATTTGACACGTTTGGTCCAAAATTATTCAGGTTGGTAAGTTTTTCTTGGATTTTTTGGAGCGATTTAGGCGACGTCCTTTCCTATGAAATTCGAGTCTGGCGGGGGCTGGATATCGAGTTGGCGGCTATTGGGGCGCCGAGGGGTGATCGCTGAACTGGGCGTCATTGTTTTTGAGCCAGCATCGTCTCCAGGTGGAGCGTTACCGAATCGGCTAGCACTTCGACGTTGTAGCCGCCCTCGAGGAGGCTGACGACGCGGCCTTTGGCGTGGATATCGGCTACATCGAGAACGGTTTTGGTGAGGATTTCGAAATCCTCGGTTTCGAGTTGTAGCGAGCCGATCGGGTCTAGACGGTGGGCATCGAAGCCTGCGCTAAGGAGAATCAGCTCGGGCTTCCATTTGGCGGCCATCGATTCTAAGTTTTTCTTGAATTCCGCATGAAAATCTTTGCGCTCGGTTCCATACGAAATCGGCGCATTGCGAATCGCGCCGAGGCCCTTGCCGCTGCCTACTTCGCTTTTTTCGCCGCTGCCGGGATAGAAGGGGAAACGGTGGATCGAGAAGAAGGAAACATCTCCCGCATCCCAAAAGATGTCTTGTGTGCCGTTGCCATGGTGGACGTCCCAATCGACGATGAGGACGTTTTTGAGTCCCTCGGCGATCGCTTCTCGGGCTGCGACGGCAACCGTATTGAAGAGGCAAAAGCCCATCGGTTTGTCGGCAAGCGCGTGATGCCCTGGGGGACGGATTAGGCAAAAGGCCGTTTTGTCTTCGCCTTCGAGAACTCGCTTGACGGCGTCACAGGCGGTTCCGGCGGCGAGTTGGGCGGCCTTGAAGGAATCTTCGGAGCAGACGGTATCGGTTTCGATGCGTCCGGCGCCGTCGTCGCAAAACGCTTGAACTCGTTTGACGTGGTCGGGGTGATGAACGCGAACTAGCTGCTTTTCGGTAGCTGGTTTACAGGGGGTGCGGCGGCATTTTTCGACAATTCCCTTGTCTGCAAGGGCTTTCCAGGTTCGCGCAAGTCGGTCGGGGCGTTCGGGATGCGCGCCGGTGAGGTGATTGAGGAAGATTTCGTCGTAGTACAGGAGGGTCATTTTGAGTCGATTCCTGAGCGATTCTGGGCGATGAAATCGGCCCTTTTCGCGGGGTCGCTAGCAGTGTTGCAAACTATTTACACGCAACCATTTATGTTGACATTAGCGGGTTGGTATAAGTAGAGTGTTAGAGGAAGAAATAGCGGGAAATTGCGGTTTGATTTTCCGGATTCTCTTCCCTCACATCGACTCCAAAAACTCCACTTCCAACCTGCAACTCGCCTCCGACAATCTTAGATGTCCCGTGTCCCGCCAATGGGTAAAGTCCCAAAGAGCGGCAATGGACAGATCAGGTTCGCGGCGGCAATTACCTGTGTCAAAAGACGCTTGTCAATCGAATGGGCATTTTGGCCATTCGAAGGTAACGGAGCAAATGACTATGAATCTTCATGCGATGAGCCTTACAGCGATGAAACTTGAAATCGTCTCGCGAAGCCTGATTGCCTCGTTGATGTTGCTGCTCATTGTGCCGATTAGTTTGGCTCAAGATCCACCTCCGGCCGTCGATGCTTCTGGCTATGAGAAGATTGATTTGCCGGCGTTCTTCGCATCGCCACCGAAGCCAGTAAAGCCGGAGGATCCGACACCTGCCCAGTTAAAAGAGTATGAAGTGGCGCTGAGGGCATGGCGAGATGCTGACCGCAAGGCGAAGGGCGAGCAGGACAAGGTTCGAAAGGCAAGTGAAGAAGCGGTAAAGTCCACCGGCGGAAAGCCGATGGAAAACTATTTTGCGAAGATTCACTTTCCTTTGATGACGACTGATTTTTCGAGCATGCTGAAAGATCGCAAGTATGTCACCGGCGAACTGGCGAAGGCTTCGCCGAATGCGAGGACTGAGCTGCTCAAGTTGTCATTCGATTGGTGCAAGAAATTAGCGGAGGGGAACTACCCGCCGGCGACTCGGGTGAATGCGGTGCTCTTGATGAGCGAGCTCAATGATGTGGATGCCAAGGCGCCAACACCGCCACAGCCTCATCGCCCAGCGCTCAAATATATGCTTGACTTACTGGACAATAAGGCGATGCCGCCTGAAGTGAAGCAGGCCGCTCTGGCGGGCATTTTGCGACACATGGAGATCGATAACCTCGCTGGTATTGAAAAATCACCACAACGTCTGCCTGCAGCGGGTGTCGATCTCGTTGTGAATAAGATGATCGAGCTGATTTCGGCGAAAGAACCGCCTGCGGGAATTGAGAAGCCGATTTTTGTCTTTATGCAACGCAGGGCGGCAACGATTCTGGGCGCCTATGGTCAACCAGGAACAGATGGAAAGGTCTACAACGCACTCGTGGCGGTGGTTGGCAATGATGCTTCGCCCCTTTTGGTTCGCTGCGATGCGGCAACCTCGCTTGGGCGTCTAAACTATGCTGACCCCAAAGGAGTTGATAGCGTTAAGGGTGCTAAGAGCCTTGGCTCACTCGTCGCATTTGCGGCAAACGACGAATTGGAAACCCTCAAAAAGAGCAACGAAGATGGCGGCGCCATCGGTGGGCCAGGTGGCATGATTGGTGGACCTGGCGGCCCCGGTGGGTCGGGGGGTGGTTACGGAGGAGCTAAAGGTGGTCCTCCCGGCGGTGGCGGAGGCGGACCTCCAGGGGGTGGACGTGGTGGTCCTCCTGGCGGTGGCGGAGGCATCGGTGGTATTGGCGGCATCGGCGGCATCGGCGGTGGTCGACCCGGCGGCGGCGCTGGTAGCCCTGGCGATGGCTCGGGTGGTATTGGCGGCATCGGTGGATTGGGAGGTGGCGGCGGTGGTGGTGCTGGAAACTCGACCTTCTATGCGGAACCACTCGTCAATCAAATGGTTCGTCGTCTCATGGCCACGATCAATTCGGCGCTAATCGGACTCGATGGCGCGAATGGAAAGGGCTCAGGGCTACGAAAACCAAAAACGCCTGAACCGACGCTCGAAGCGATTTCCGCGAGAATCGAAAGGGTCAAATCTGAACTCGATCGACTCCGAAAAAATGAAGCCGATCAACCGGCTGTCTTCAGTGACTTCCGAGTAGCTGTTCAGGGTCTCGAAACGGTCGTTGGAGCGAAAAAGAAAGACGCTGCTGAACCGGCCAAGCCAGCTGTACCCGCGGCTGGCGGCGCGACAGGCGGCCAATAGTTCTGAAGCACAAGAAACATTTAGAGCAAGGATGCTCGCTTGGAAAAGGATTTTCCATTTCGTAATTGGCTACGTATTGCGCTAATCCTCTGCGCAGGGCAGTCGGTTGGGTGTAATCGTTGGCGCGTACCAACTGAAGTTGGTCTTTCGCCTGAACCTGCGGTTGATTTGCCGCTGGCGCCTCAGGGGGCAGAGCCGAAGGCGCCTCCGAAAGCAAAACGTGCGGAAGAAAAGCCGGAAGACTTCGCTTGGTTTGAATCCGTAAAGAGCTCGCACGAAGGTACGGACTATCTTTGGCGGAATGATCGGCTGGAGGAAATCTCCCTCGAAGTGGATGGCGCCGCCGAGCTGCTGGAGTATGTCGCCAAGGGTGACTTTGAAAAATCGACTAGCGCGACCATTCAGCTAGCGCGACTTGAGCGCGGAACGCGCGATGCGGAGCTAGAGCGGATCGCGCGATCTACTTCGCAAAAAAAGACGACTCGATTGGCGGCAATCGAGACGCTGGGAAAATCTCCGGGTGACGATGTCACAGCACGGCTCGTTCGCATTGCGATACCGCTGCGCGATGGCTTGCTCAAGAACCAACTCGCGGCTACGGAGCCCCTCGACGATGATCGAATTCTGGCCGCGATCATCTCGTCGCTCGCCGAGCGAAAGGCAGAACTGCAAGATTTTGAAAGTTGCCTTTCGCCAACAGGGCCGGTCTTAAGTTGTGCGGCGCTCATGGACGCGGAGACGCGACTAGGCGCCTCTCCGGTTTCCGAGGCGGCGATCTCTTGCTTCGGGCATCCATCACCGATTGTGCGAACGGGGCTTTTAGCTTGGATCGAGGCCGTGCGGGATGAATCGGCGGTCGGTGAGGTGCTCAAGATCACTCGTGGAGAGCCGAGCGAAGTTTACTTCCCGGCGATTCAAACGCTCGGCGCCTTTTCTAACGCGCAATCGACCGCTCGGCTTGAAGAGTTATCGAGAGATCAGTCGCCGCGGGTGCGCGGCGCTGCGTTGGCGGCCCTGATTCGTCGTGATACGCCCACCGCAATGAAGTCGGCCCTGGCGGAAACGAACTGGCAAGTGAAAAAGGGCATCGCTGAATTTGTCGTCGAGCCGACGACCGAATCGCAATGGAGCTATCTAGAAGCACTATTGCTGGATCCCGCGCCGGCAGTTCAGCAAGCGCTGATGAAGACCGTAGCGACATGGTCGGTTGCCTCCATCACACGAGCTTCGTTCATCGGCATGCGATCGCCCATGCCCTTCATTCGGCAAGGACATTGGGATGGAGTCACCAAAGCGTTGGGAATCGAGCGAGAGCATTTTCCCAAGTTTGATCCTTTGGCGAACGAAGAGCTAAGGAGCTTGCAAATCGCCAAGATTCAAGAGGCCCTCGGCGTTCAGGCTGAGGCTGCTAAAGAAGAATCGAGCACTCCTTCCCTTTCACTCGATGCGAATCGTCTACTTGTTGCGACTTGGAAACAGAGCGACGAGTCGGAGCGCGCCCTCGTCGAGCTGAAACTTCTCCGCCTCGGTAGTGAACTGACGAAAGTGCTCGACACACTATCGAACGAAGAGATTCGCGCACTGCCCACGGCATTTTGGACCAACGTCGCCGCAGTTGCTGATCCGCGGTTTGCGGCGGCTTTGCCGCTGCGAAGTCCGGATGTCGGTGAGCGGCGTGAAGCAGCTGCCAAGTTAGTGGAGCAGTACAACAGCGGTGTGCCGCCGACGTCTTTGTTGGCGTGGCTCGATCCGTTGCTCGCGCCGGAAGAGGATATTCTGGTTTGGCGACGAGTTCTGTTAGTTGCGAAAAAAGCGAGCGATGCGGCTTCCCGAGCAGCGGCAGCGCGCTTAGCATCGACCGCGGTGACGATGGATGCGCTCGATATTCGGGTAACCGCTTGCGGCATTTTGGAAGCCGCTCCGCCGCATGCGGAATATGTGGCCGCGATTGAGCCACTGCTCGATTCGGCAAGTCAATTGGAACGAGTGGCCGCGATTCGCACGCTTGGAAAGCAGGGAGAACTCTCGGCAACCGCACGTGAAAAGCTAACCAGCTTGTTGGCCGAAAGTGCGAGCGAGACGCGGATCGAGGCAGCGCTCGTGCTCGCCAATGTGGGCAGCCGCGTTGGAATTTTGGCTCTTAAAAACGCAGCGCTGCAAGGCGCGGAGAGTGAACGTCGCTTGGCGGTGGAGCGATTGGGCGAGACAGCTTGTCCGGCTCATATTCCTCTCTTGATTGGTATCCTCGACGAAAGTCCGACATTGCGACAAGCAGCACTGGGATCGCTCGGAAAGTTAGCTGGGGAAGAAGTGATCTCCGCTGCGGAAAAGCCATTCATGTCGTCCACAGAATCGGCGGCGCGGTGGAAAGCTTGGTACGCAACACACAAACCGCTGCCAAGTATGAGCATTCGCTAGTTACCGAAGAGCCATAGGACATGGCTCCCCTCTTTAAGCTTCATACTTCCCATGCCGACTTTGGCTCGTTCGCCATCGACTTTATAGGTCCAGTTCTTGCCCGAAGCGCCTTCATTCTTGACGCCTTCGATTTCATTGAGAAACGCGAACTCACCGGAACCGGAGTGCTTGAAACTTAATGCGCGAGAATGTTTTGACGCGGCAGTCATCGCCTCAAACACCGTCATGCCATCAGTGAAGGGAATCGCCTTGTAATGCAGTTCCACATCGCCAGGCAGCTCAAAAACGAGAGCGACCGTCTTGGCGGTTTTCGCGCTGTTGGCCGCCGATGGCTTTGTTGCAGCATCTTGTGCGAACAGTCGATGCGCTGGAGCAATCGAGACGCAGCAGATCAGAATCGCAGTGGCTAGAACGAGTTTGGAGTTCATGTGTGTTGGTTCCTTAAACGCTTGCGACATCGGCGGTAGACCATTCGCCATCGATATAGCGCCATGTTTTGCCGGTAGGATTCTTATTCTGTAAAAGCCAGGGAAGGCGATGAGCGCGGACGTTGTCATAGCAGTGAAGCATGCCGAAACGGTGAATCGCGGTGGGAATTCCAACGGCGGTGAAGCCGGGGTGGCCCGTAGCGGGGTAGGGTCCGCCATGATTCATGGCGGCAGAGACAGCGACTCCAGTCGGCATTTTGTCATTCAGAATGCGGCCGACCTTCTGTCTCAGGTGTGGCGCAACTTGGTCGTAGGCGGCGTCATCGCTCCCCGATTTCGATGAGTAAACACAGCCCGTGAGATTCCCTTCGAGCGAATCGATAATTTCGATCGTTTGCTCTAGGTTATCAGAAAGTACAAAGAGTGAGGCGTTGCCAAAGGCCTCCGTTTGCAGAGCGTGGGGGTTCTTTGTGAAATGTTCACCGCTCGTTTTGAGGAGTGTATTGCTGTGACTGGCGCCAGCTCCGCCACCAGGTTTTCCGCCAACGACGACTTGAGCGCCTGCTTTTTGTAGGACTGCCACACTCTCTTTGAGCGATTCGGCGACGCGGGGTGAGAGGAGTGTGCCGACGGGCGCGGTTTCAAATCGCTTGGCCATGTCGGCAATAAAGGCTTCGGCCGCAGGGCCTTTCGGTAAGACCACGAGGCCGGGATTCGTGCACATCTGCCCTGTTCCAGCGAGGCAGCTGCCTGTGAATTCGGTTGCGATATCGGCGGCTCGTTCTTCGAGTGCGCCTGGGAGAATGACGACCGGATTCACGCTGGAGAGTTCGAGATAGATCGGTTTACCAGCGGCGTCTGCGGCGGCTTTGAGTTTGAGCCCGGCCGAGCGGCTGCCGGTGTAGCCCGTGGCGCCGACGCGCGAGTCGGCGACGAATTTTTCGCCGTCAGCGTGACCGGTGCGATAGATTAATTGAACCGTGGCGGGATGAAGGCCAATCGCCGCAAGTGACTTTTGGGCAATCTGAGCGAAGAGCTTAGTCGTCGCGGGATGGGAAGTATTTGCTTTCCCAATGACGGGATTACCAGCGGCGATGGCGGCCGCGAAGTCTCCACCCGAGACGCTGCCGAAAGCAAAGGGAAAATTGTTGGGGCCAAAGACAATCACCGGCCCTAGCGGACCGAACATACTACGAATTCCCGTCTTGGTATCAATGGTCGGCATTGCCCAAGAGCCATTGCGAACCGCTGCTGCAGCCTGACGAAGTTGGCCCGTCGTGCGAGGCAATTCGACTTCCGAAAGTCGTGGCGCTTTGGCCAGCCCGGTTTCTTCAAACGCGATGTCAACGAGCTCATTCTTCGCGGCTTCAATCCGCGAGGCGTAGTCTTCCAGAAATTTGGCGATCGGCTCGGGACCGCCGCCTCGCAGTGCAATGGCGGCATCAGAAGCGGCGGCCAGTGCAGCATCGCAATCGGCCCATTGGCTAATGGGAAACTGAGCTGCCAGGGGCTGCATCGTGGTAGGGTTGATGCTGGTGAAAACGCCGGAGGATTTGCTGGTTCGCCACTCGCCGGCGATCAGAATGGGCTCGATGCTCATGGAACAGGTCTCGATATGGTGGAAGGTCACCAGCAAGTATCGGTGGGAGGGGTAAATCTGGCAACGGGCTGTTTGCGAACTCCTTTTCGAAGGGATGCCAAAGATACGCGAGCGGGTCAACGCCTTGTCGCGGAGTAAGGGGAGATCTGTTCTGTTATTTCATTCGCAATTGTGCGGGTGAGGCTGAACGGAAGAGTCTCGATATGCAATCGAATCCAATTTCATTTACCTGCCATGCCACGCTGCCGATCTCCGGTGAGGCGATCGCTGCGCAAATTCTCGATTTGGAAAAATGGCGTGACTTCAAAGGCTCCGGCCCCATTCCAGGGATCAAATCGGCCGAGTTTGAGATTCGAACACCGGAGGTGTTGGGGACGCGAATTCGGGTGGTGAATCTTGATGGCTCTTCCCATGTGGAGGAGATCGTCGAATGGCGACCGAAGGAACGGCTTCAACTGCGCATGGCTGGCTTTTCTCCCCCGCTTTCGGGAATGGCCGATTTCTTCATCGAGACTTGGGATTTTGCAGAGGATGGCAACCAAACCAAGGTGAAGCGGTCGATGGAATTACATCCCAAATCGATTCGCGCTCGGATGGTGCTCTGGATGATTTCATTCTTGCTCAAAGGCGCCATCGCCAAACATTTACGCGTGATTCAAAAAGCTTGCATCTAGTCCTTGCAAAAGGAAGTCGCAGCATTGGCATTCACTTGCGCCGAGTTGGAAGTATAGCCGGCTAGAAAATCGGTAATCTCGCCGATTTCACTCTTGAATCTTTCGCGGTAGAGGCTTGCCGCCCTCCAATAGTGATCGTTGTCCACTTAGCGTCCCATCCATCCTTGCCCTAAGGCGCTTTATGCAGCGAATTGCCATTCTGGGCGCGACCGGCGGCATTGGATCAGCACTGGCGCGCCGCTGGGTCGCTCAAGGTCGATCTGCGCTCCTTGTAGGTCGAGATGAGGAAAAACTGCAACGACTTGGCAAGGAATTGAATCAGCTCTATTCGGTCGTCGATTTTAAGAGTTCGCAGCCGCTAGAAGTTTCGCTCAAACGCGCAGGTGACGCCGATGGTGAATTCACGGGAATTGTGAATTGTATCGGCACAATTGTTCTCAAACCGGCGCATGCCACGAGTGACGACGAATTTCGGCAAGTATTCGAGACCAATTTATTTACTTCGTTCGCCGCAGTGCGAGCCGGCGGCAAGTTGTTACGCGCAAAGGGAGGATCGATTGTGCTCTTTGCCTCCGCCGCTGCAGAGATAGGAATCGCGAACCACGAAGCAATTGCCGCCGCGAAAGCGGGCGTGATCGGGCTCGCTCGGTCGGCGGCGGCGACTTATGCGGCAAACAATATCCGCGTCAACGTGATCAGTCCGGGACTCGTTCGCACCGAAACGACTCGCCGCATTTGGGATCATCCCGCAGCGGCCTCAGCTTCGATCGCCATGCATGCACTCGGGCGACTAGGTGAGCCCGAACAGGTAGCGTCACTCGCGGCATGGCTCTTGGACTCAGAAAATCATTGGGTCACGGGGCAAGTCATTGGCATGGATGGCGGGTTGGGTCACGTCTTACCACGAAGATGATGATGCCTAAGTTGACGACGGCTATCGACTCCCTTTCACCTTCCAAGAGTTGGTCCATCTCTCTTTGCAGTGTCGGATTCATTCTCGTTGCAAGCGGTATCATCCACTTGGTTTTGTTGGGTGTCACCGGCGGCGCCTGGGAAGGTCCAACTTCGTTTCGCAAGCCAGGACTCTTTGGGCTCTCCGCAGGAGTCACGGCTTGGTCATTAGCATGGGCCTTTGTCAACATGCGCCCACATCCTCTTGATCGATTAGCTTCGCGACTTCTTGCTGGATGCCTGCTCGTGGAAGTGGGGCTCATTACACTCCAGCAGTGGCGTGGCGTTCCATCGCACTTCAATCGGGCGACGCAATTCGACGCCGCCGTCGAGGCGATCATGTTGGCGATGATCTTGATCATCACCGCGGGCGTTTTCTGGCTCTCCTTACGTTCAATTCGCTTGCCATCCATCGCTGCATCAACGGCCGCGGCATTACGCGGCGGGCTGTGGCTATTGGCAGTTTCCTGTGTCCTTGGAATTGGCGTGACCGCGCTAGGGGAGATCAACCGCGCACAGGGTCGACCATTGGAGGATTGGGGCGCTGCCGGCGTCCTTAAATATCCCCATGGAGCAGCGATGCACGCGATCCAAGTTCTCGCCGTGCTCGATTGGCTTTTACGCAGGCTACGCTCGCAATTCGCCCTAGCGGCCGTTCACTCGGCCATTGCATCGCACGTTTTTTTCCTAATCCACGCAATTTGGCAAACAGCCCAGGGTCGCGCCCGTCACGATCTCGATTTTGTCAGCGTCCTCCTTGTTTCAGCGGCGATTGCGTTTCTAACTGTGTCTATCGCAGCGGTAGCCATCGCATTTTGGACGAAGTATCGCCGGACCGGTCCTCCAGCAGAGCGTGCATTGCGAATCGATCGAAGGCGAAACGTGTAGACTCTAGCAGCGAACCCGAATCTCGATCGATTGGCTGTCCATGGAAAAATACATGCCGGAACGAATCTTGGTCACCGGCGCAACGGGGTATGTGGGTGGACGGCTCTTAACGCTATTGCAACAGCGAGGCGTTCGCGTTCGTTGCCTCACTCGTCGGCCCGACGTTCTAAGCGAGAAGATCAATCCGAATACGGAAGTCGTTGCTGGCGACGTGCTGAATCGTGATTCGCTCGCGGCGGCGCTGGAGAACATCGGCGTCGCCTATTACTTTGTGCACTCCATGGGAGCGACACGAGACTTTGAGCAGGAGGATCGCATCGCGGCGGAGAATTTTGCAAAGGCCGCTGCCGAAGCAGGCGTGCGGCGAATCATTTACCTCGGCGGGTTGGGCGCTCGCAATGAAAAACTCTCCAAGCACCTCCGCAGCCGCCAAGAGACGGGCGATATCCTGCGGCAATATCACCCGCGAGTCACCGAGTTTCGCGCTTCGATTGTGATTGGCTCCGGCAGTCTTTCCTTTGAGATGATTCGCGCGCTCGTGGAGCGTTTGCCGGTGATGATCTGCCCTCGCTGGGTGCAGGTGAAAGCGCAACCGATCGCCATCGAAGATCTCTTGGCATACCTGGTCGCCGCCCTCGATCTGCCGATTGGACCTCCGCAAGTTTATGAAATTGGGGGCCCCGAGCAGGTTTCTTATGGACAGATCATGCAGGAGTATGCTCGCCAGCGGGGACTTCGTCGCTGGATGATCCCGATTCCCTTGCTGACACCTTACCTCTCAAGTCTGTGGCTGGGGCTGGTAACTCCCCTTTATGCGCGCGTTGGCAGGAAGCTTGTCGAGAGCCTGAAGAATCCGACGTTGGTTTCCAATAATCTGGCGCATACAACGTTTGCGATCGGACCTCGGCCGCTGAAGGACGCGATCGCCCGCGCGCTCGTCAATGAAGATCATGAGTTTGCCGAGACCAGATGGTCGGACGCGCTATCCTCCGCAGGCGCACCGCGCGTTTGGGGTGGCGAACGATTCGGCTCCAGGCTGGTCGATTCGCGCACGGTTACCGTTGCAGTTGCGCCGGAGCAGGCCTTTGCACCGATTCGCCGCATCGGTGGAAAGACCGGCTGGTACTACAGCAATTGGCTATGGAGTGTGCGGGGCTTTTTGGACCTGCTCATCGGCGGCGTCGGCGTACGTCGAGGACGGCGGAATCCCGACAGTGTGCAAGTTGGCGATCCACTCGACTTCTGGCGAGTTGAAGTTTATGAACCACCAAAGCAATTGCGGTTGCATGCGGAGATGAAGTTGCCGGGACGCGCCTGGCTTGAATTCGAAGTGACGCCTTGTGAGCAAGGCAGTGAAATCCGTCAAACCGCCATCTTTGATCCACTCGGGTTACTCGGACTTTTATACTGGTATGGCATTTATCCATTGCACCAATTCGTCTTCGCGGGAATGCTTCGCAACATCGCTCGCGCGGCGATGAACTCCGACAAGGCTCTTTCTCCGAGACCGATTTCGATTGCGCCATCGCCCCCAGCGCCGCCTTCGCCAAATTGCTGATTAGCTATCCTGCGACCTGAGCAAGCAAAGCTTGGGCCATCGCTTGACCACTTAAGTAGGCGCCTTCGACCCGCGGGCCGCCACACCAGTCCCCGCAGGCGCCTAGCCTGGTTTCGCGATCGAAAAGGAATCGATTGGTAAGCGGTTCATGCGGCAATGCATATCGCCAGCGATGGGCCATGGCGAACTCAAGTGGCTGCGAAATAAGCTTCGCCGCATTCCAAAATGCGTCTAGCAAAGAAGTTGCAATGCGTTCGGCGGAATCTTCCAGACTTTGCCGCGACCACTCCGCTGACGCATGAAGCACCCAGCATTCTTCATTACCTCGACCAGCTTTGCTGGAATTGCGGGCGATCCAGCTCAGCGGAGATCCATGCACGAAAGCCGCATCAAATTCGGTGCGAAGTGAAGCCTGTGGCTGAATCATGACTGCCCAGCATGGCGCCATGACAACGCTTGATAACTGCTGCGCCAAGAATGGTGACAACCCACCCATCAGCGTTTGCGATTGAACTGGCGGCGCCGACGAAATCACATAGTCAAACGGACCATGAATCGTGCCAGCGGCATCTGTGACTTGCCATCGGCCCTCGTTTCGCGAAATCGTCTGCACGGTAATCGAAGTTCGAACTTCTAGCTCAGTCGCCAGGGCTTTCGCGATCGCATTCATGCTCGGCACGCCCACATATCGTGCCCTGGGTTCATTCAGCTCTGTGCTAACACCATTTTCGAGCGATACGATTTTGCCATTCCACTCAGCAGCGACGCCGGCGGAACACCATTGCTCGACCTGGTTGGCAAAATCCGGCTCTCGAGTAGTGAAATACTGTGCGCCATGATCAAAAGTAATTCCGGAATCGAATCGTCGCGTTGCCATGCGGCCGCCCACGCCGCGTGATTTTTCGAAGATTGTTGCTTTAACTTGGGAGCGAGCCAGCAACTGAGCGCAGGCTAGTCCGGAAATTCCAGCGCCGATGATTCCAACAGTTGGCTTCTTGGGCATGAGCAGAACTTCAAAAGGGAGTCTGATTGGATTAGCACACCTACTTTATCCGCCCGACCATCCCACGATCAGCAGGCGCTCTCCCCTGCCTTGGAAATGGCCTAGCTAGTTGGCAAAGAGGCGCCCACTAAGATGAATGGGCGATTTGCTGTCTTCCTGGTTCAGCTTATTCTGCACTTCATTCAAGCAATCAACGAACCGCGAATGAACGCCAATTCACGCGAATAGGAATAGATGAGGTAACAATGCGCTGGGAGTGCCGCTATTCGTCCTGCGAGATGCTCTACATCGAGGTCACCTCGATGGAAGTGCGCTGCTTTCTCGATCACAGCGAGGATCGGGCGGAGTGGTGGACGTTTGAAGAAGTACTCGAAGGCGAGTGGGATCAGTTCATTGAAAATCTGTTTGGAGCGGAGGCGGTAAATGAGATCAAGCAGGAAGTGCGGCTGAGAAGTCGAAGTGGCTGAGATGGAGCCTTCCCGCTGTTTTCGAAAAGGAAATCAATGAAGATGAAAAACCGTCAGAGAGGGAATAGTGACTTTGCGGCTACAGGGAGCGCGGTGAGACGCTTGAGCCGAGAGCTCGCTGAGGGCGGGGCAACTTCGCGGCTGGCCTTCTTCGCCACTCCCTTGGACATGGCGATGCGTGAGTCAGGTTTGATGAGGCCTCGCGACTCGGCGAGCATCGCGGCGGAATCTGCGCTCCGCAGAGCGTTCCATGGAGTTGCCTTCCTGAGCACGGGTGCGCCAGAGAGGCTCGCTCGTTCACAATCCCTCCCCTTCGGTCGTTGGTCGGATAGGCCTTTCGACCTACCCGGTGAGTTGCCGGCTTTCGCCGGCAGGTGCTTGGTATGGGGATCGAACCCACAACAGCCAGATTCGTAGTCTGGTGCTCTACCGTTGAGCTAACCTCCTCCGCAAGCGTTTCAGAAACCATGTACGGAACGCGACGATCCAAACCTGAAACCAGGTGGACGCCAACGCCGCTGGAACCGCGATGCGGAAGTTGCAAGAGATTGGAGGTCGGAAATGGGCTTCGGTTCGCGGCGGCCGATCCAATTTCTTCACACGAACCTGAGCATCTGGAGCATCTTCTGACTACCTGCCGCCATAGGGTGAGCATCTTGATCATCTTGAGCATGTGCCAAAAACAAGCCTTTTTTGGAGACTGTAGCAACGATGCTGTTGTTTGCTGGTGACTTTCTGATTTCGATTTGCTATCTTTTCGGCCTTAATCGCACCAAGGAGGGTGAAGATGGCCGGACCTGGAGAATACTTGGC
>JBKJSI010000313.1:0-4140 GCA_046595915.1 Pirellulaceae bacterium | reverse complement strand
GTAGCCGGGTCGTAGGTGTTGGTCCGCATGACCTTCGCCAAGCGACCCTGAAGCTGAGCCTGCCTTTCACCGTCCAGTTGAGCGTATTCAGTTCCGAAGTCGGCCTTCGACCAGTGTTCGAGGATGAAAGTCGCTTCTCGGTGCAGCCAATCAGCGGTCCAGTCCGGAGCCACGTAGCTGCCATGTCCCCATACCGAACCTACTTCCATCCCGCCGAGCGATTGCCAGACGTTTTGGCCCGCCTGAATCTCTCCCTCATCAACAAGGACGGTGCCTTCGGTGGTGACGACTTTGGTGGGAAGGGGCGGCATCTCCTGATAGATGCGAGTGCTGATCCACCCCAGCACAAGGAAAGAGAGGACCATCACCAGCGAGAAGGCGATCCAAAGGCGTTTCATAGATCTCATCGCCTGCTCCTTCAACTCGAACTGCGGATTCGTAAAGCTCGGTTGGTCGAGCAAAGTGGCCGGCAACGCTGTTCTGAGGTGCGAACGAGAGTGGCGGCGAGATTGGTATTCTGCCTGCAAGTTCACCCGCACACCACTTCCTCGATTATTGGGTAGTGGGGTCATTTGGCGGACACGTTAGGTCCGCGTTAACAATATCAACGCGAAAGCATAGCCGTCGCCGCCCATAGGTGGAGCACTCTTTTGCGATACTTCGTGACCCAGACAAAGTGGTATTTGAGGTCAATGCGGCTATGAGCCCCGATACGGTAATTCTCCATCCAACCAGTATATGAACCTAAAGAATTCGCCATTTGCCTTAAGGCGAGGGTTCTAGACCCATCGTGGAGACAATAAACCTTCGCTTGCCTCTGGTAAGGCGCCTGCACCGTCCGGTACTGGGTCAAGGCGACCTGATAAGGGGTGCCACAGGGCCGGTACTTCGCAACAAAGATCGTGTAGGGCTCTTGAACCGTTCGGTACTCGGTCACCATCTTGTAGTAGTAGCAATGCGGATCGCCGGCCGAAGCCAATTGGACGCCGCCCATTCCTAGCGAAAGACCCAATGCAAAAATCCCGCAAGCCAACATTGATCGAAGCGTTTTCAGAGCGTGTTTCCTGCGGGAAACGTGTTCAGTTGAAGGCCGAATTGGCCTCGCTTACACCCAGACAACGTCGCGTTCTGGCGAATCCTTCCCGGTACGAAGAGGTTTTTCTTTTTTTGCCGAAACGCCGGCCCTGGGGAAGGATTTTCGCGGCTCTAGCGTTCTATTTCCCGGCGTTGGCGCGCATTGCCTTGGCGGCGCGCGCCCGTCAGAATAGCGCTTTGGCCGTGCTGGTCCGGAGATTTTCCATCGATGAACCGATATGTTTTGATCTTGGTCGCTATTTTTTGGGCTTTCCATTCCTTCGCCCAATCCCCACGAGCGCTCCCCAAGCGTTTCGCCCTCCTGGCTGGCATCAACCGGTATGAAGAACGCGATTTTGTTGGCAGCCCGCTGCAATATGCCGAGCGCGATGTCGAGGAGCTTGACAAGGAATTGAGCGACCGGGGCTTCAAAGTCGAGCTGCTCAAGGGAAGCGGCGAAGGCAAAACCAAGGCCACCGGCGCGAATATCCTCAAAGCTCTCGACGCTATTCTTGCCGAGGCGAAGGCGACTGATGTTGTGCTGATTGCCTTTACGGGTCATGGCAACCAGGTCGAACTGAAAGGCGCTGATGGTAAGTCACTGAAGGACGCCGCTGGAAAGCCGCAAGAAGACATCCTCTTTCATCCAGTCGACGCTACGAAAACCTCTGACCTGCGTTACGAAAAGTCGATCAGCGTCTCGGCGATCCTTGAAAAGCTTGATGCCGACGGCGGTATCCACTTGGTGCTACTGGATGCTTGTCGCGATATGCCCGTCGATACCACACGCGGCGCAAGAGCAGTCTCGGGCAACGACTGGCGGCAGGCATTGCCGCAGAACACAGCGGTGCTCTTTGCCTGCTCGGCCAAACAGCGGGCTTGGGAAAGTGCCAAAGCGGGCGGCGGGCATGGAGTTTTTATGCAGACCGTGCTGGAAGGGTTACGCGGCGCGGCGGCGAAGAATGATCGCGTCTCTTGGAAGTCGCTTGAAGCACATGTCATCGAGTCAACCAATGATGCGGCGATCAAGCTCATTGCGCCGGCTGATCTCAAAGCGGGTGAGGAACTTCAAACACCTCATTCGATCTCGAATATCGCTAGCAATCCCATCTTGGTAGATCTAAGTGACCGCAAGCCAATAGCCCCCCTCGCTCTTCCTTTTAACTTCGCCGACAAGGCGCGCACCGGCGCCGAAGCGCGTTCGGCTCAAGAAGCCTGGGCGAAGAAACTAGGGGGTGAAGTCGTCGAGACGAATTCGCTCGGAATGCAAATGGTGCTCATTCCGCCGGGGGAGTTTATGATGGGGAGCGCGGCAGCGGAGGTCGAGGCCATGGCGAAGACATTTGGTGTCCCCGCCTCCTTTTTTGACGACGAACAACCCCAACATCGCGTCCGCCTCACCAAATCCTTCCGGATGGCGGCACACGAGGTAACCGTGGCTCAATTTCGGGCCTTCGTCGACGCCACGGGTTACAAGACCGACGGCGAAAAAACGCCTGCCGACGGCGGCGATGGTAAGGGGGGCATTGGCTATGACGAGGAAGCAAAAACCTGGAAGCAAGACCCCAAATACACTTGGCGTACCCCGGGGTTTACACAAGCCGACAATCATCCTTTGGTCAATGTGAGCCGCACTGACGCCATGGCGTTCGTCAAATGGCTGAATGGCAAGGAACAGACAACGAAGTATCGTTTGCCCAGCGAAGCTGAGTGGGAATACGCCTGCCGGGCCGGAACCATGACTTGGTATCAAACTGGCGATGAGCCCGAAGAGCTTGCGAAGGTCGGCAACGTTTTCGATGGGACGGAGAAGGAGAAGCTCTCTAACTTCACGGGAAACATCTCGGCCAGAGACGGCTATGTCTTCACGGCTCCTGTAGGGCGGTTCCGTCCGAATGGTTTTGGGCTTTATGACCTGCACGGCAATGCCTTGGAATGGCTTTCTGACGCGTATGTGAAGGATGCCTATGAGAAATCGGAGGGCGGAATTCGGACCAATCCCGCCATAAGCGACGAAACCAGTAATCTGTTCGTCCTGCGCGGCGGTTCCTGGGGCAGCTATCCGGGGTACCTGCGATCGGCGTACCGCAGCGGGGGCGGGCCCGGCCATCGGATCGACGGCATCGGTTTCCGTCTCTCCAGGACTGAGTAACGCTTTTCGCTTTGTCCCGGTCAATGGTCCCATTCGTTAAAGCAGCGCGCATGAAAAAGCCTCGCCAAGGTGGAAATTGGCGAGGCCCATGGGAGGGGATGGATTCATTGGGCTTAGGAGATCTTGTGGTAACCACGGAAGTTAGCCGTGAACTGCGACCAGGTAAGGGTTATCAAGCCCTCGTCGTTGCCATCCGTCGAGGCGCCGCTTCGGTCATGTCCCCAAGGGTTGTAGAGTTGGACCCAGTTTTGATTCGATTTCGTGAAAACCTTGTAGATTGCATAAACGTGTTGGGCGACCACTCCTCCTGTCGTGCTCGAGTTGCTCGAGGCGGTCAATCCATAAACTGCGGAATCTTCGTATTGCGACTTCAACGTGGTGAACGAAGCGTCTTTGCTGGCGGTAAACTTGGAGAAGCCGTGGGAAATCGAATCGAGTGCATTGCCCGCGTTTTTCCAGCCGTCGCCCTTCGTGGAGACCCATTTGTCCTCGGCTAACAGGCGGCCATCGGCATCTCGGGTTTGCACTCCCCAAGCCTGCAAATAAGCCTTTTGGTACAGGGTAACCCACATGGCTCCGCCTGGGTCCCGCCCTTCGGTCCAATCGCCATTCACATATTGCGTGGTCCAGTTTCCAGTGACCCAGATTTTAACGGCATATTGATCGCGTCCCGCATCATATCGGATGGCGTTCACGAGATCATTGGAAGAATTGCTCCGTGCGGCGACAGCGCTAAGCGCCCCAAGAAGTGCACAGGTGGGAGTTTGTTGCTGATCGACATCAAAGGGCGAATCCTCATTGGCGTGGTCGTTGATTAAGAATGCCCCGGCAACCTCGACGGGTTCGTCCCCTTTGTCGTCGTCAGGAGTTGGATCGGTTGTGAAAAAGCCGCAGCCTAACGATCGGCGGCTTTT
>JBKJSI010000164.1:0-14035 GCA_046595915.1 Pirellulaceae bacterium | reverse complement strand
ATCAACCCCTTCCAAGACGCACCGATTGAAAAGGCGCCGGCAGCCAAGTCTCCGCTGCTCGCTTCTTCGCACGTGCAAATTACCAACTGCGAAGCGCTTCGCATCGCGCGTGAAGTCGCGTCGGAGGCGAACGCCGGACGATCGAGCTACACGGTGGGCATGCTGGTGATTGTCACCATCTCCTGCGCGGCGATCTTGGGTGTCTGCGGAACCTCACTACAAGACATGTTGACCGATAGCAACGTACGAAACGGAGCGCTCACGGTCATCCTTTGCGGGATGGCGACCGGCGTCGTTAGCGGCGCTCTCGTCGGGGGCTTCGTGCGATTCTCCACGCAGACGATATTTCTCTCGGCGATGATGGGGGGCCTCCTCGGCGCTATTACGACGCCGGCCGCTGTTTATGCGGAGAACTCACCGACTGCCGCGCTGGCCGCTGCCGCGATCATCGGTCCGCTAGTAATACTTTCGGTGTCGTACGCGTTTGCCAAGCTTTCTCGCCGCCCCAATTATCGTGATCGTGCGCCTGCCCCAACGAGTCCCTGGGATCAGCCGCCAACCGCGGAAAGTGCACCCGCCGTCGAGGAGCATGAGACCGCCGAGGAAGCAACGCCCACCGCTTAGGGCTGCTAGCTTCACCTTCGCGGCCAACTGCGGATCGCGCCCTTCCTCAAGCAAAATCGCGAAAAATCCGCTTCAAACGGCATTTCGCCGCACTTCGCGGAAGGCTAAAATTCTTTCACTGCGCCAGAGTTTGCCATGCGAGGGGTCGGGCTGCGCAACACGCGGCTTCGCAAGACAATCCTGATCGCTCACTTCTTTTTCGACCACATCACATCTCATGCCGCCGTGCTTCTCACTGGGGCGCGGTCGTCACTCGATTTCACCCTGTTGGACTAGCAAGCCAGATCATGCGCAATACTCATCGCGCCTGTTCTCTTGCCTATCACCGTGGTGAAGAAGAGTTCATTTCTCCATTCACATCTCCGCACGCGCGTTCGCAGAAGCGAGTTTCCCATGATTCAATCGATTGCGCAGCCGAAGCGAGCCAGTCGCCCTGCGGCATCCAACTCGGAGCCCCGTCCTTTGAATAAGCCCACGCAGTTGGACGACGATGTCGCCGAAGATCTTGTCCAATGCTTCAAACTCTTCGCCGACGAAACGCGGTTGCGAATCCTGCATTACCTCATGCAGCAAAAAGAAATGCACGTCCGCGCCCTCTGTACGCTCCTCGAGCAAAGCCAGCCCGCCGTCAGCCATCACCTGGCGCTTCTGCGAGTTGCCGGCTTCATCGACTCCCGCCGCGATGGCAAGCACAACTATTACCACCTCGCGCCCAAACGCTTCCACGAGCTCTTGCGCAAACTCTTCAACGCCGATTCTACCGAAGGCAGCTTGCAGATCTTCGAAGACTACGTCCTCAGCTACACAAAAACGGCCAAGTAGTTGTTCCCGGGGGCATGGCGATCGCCGAGACAACCACCATCGGCCTTCGAGCCGCTTAAGCATCCATCTGCGAATGCAGCGCCACGCGATTGCCTTCGCTATCGATCACAATCGCCCGAAAGCCATGCGGCCCAATCGCGTGAATCGCTTCGAGGATTTTTCCCCCGAGCTTCTCAACCTGCGCCGCGGCGTCGCGAATGCGCCCGTGAACGTTGAGGTAAACCAAGATTCCCGCCGAAGCGCTCACTTCCGCCTTGTTGAGCACCAAGCAGCCGCCGTTGCCTTCTTCGTGCTCCAAAACGCAAAACGAGTAATCGCCGAAGCTCTGCTTACTCACTTTGATGCCCATCACGGCAGCATAAAACGCCGCCGATCGATCGAGATCAGCGACCGGAATATCGACCCACACAACACGGTTTTTGATCGAATTGAAATCACTCATAAAGTGGCGCCCATTCTGTAGGTCAGGTCACGCCTGACGTGGAATTCAGTAGACCGCCCTACCCGCAGGCAGCCCAAATCGACCTCAACAGATTAACTCAACTTCCCAGCACTTTCTTCCTGGCAATCTGTCCCTAGATAGTGGCCATCTAGGCCGACTAGGCAATGTAATAAAAACAAGGCTTTTCTGAAGGTCTTCCTCCGTAAGTCCTTTAAAATCCCAGTCTTGACAACCTTGCCATCAATGGGGCCAGATTCCCCTGTGAGGTGGCCCGATTGGCCAGATAGCCCGATTGGAAATACAAGGGGTTTTTGCATACCCCCCACTGGCGGAAGCGTCTGAAGTGCGGACTCCTTAGATCCGCACAAAACACCGCTGTCGATAAAGCCACAAACAGAGCACCCACACCGTGAGCGTAATCGCAACGGTGTGTGCCAGCGGGACAAAGGCTTCGAGATTGGCGCCCAGTGCATAATCCGGAAACCGCGTGGTGGCGATTTCGTCATACCAGGCCAGCGCCCGCTGAAAAACATCCTTCCCTTCGACTGCGGGAAACACGAGCTTCCACCAATACAAAATCGTCCCCGCCATCGTGCCATGAATCGTGTAAACCAGTAACGAATTGGCGCCGACCACGACGAGCGGATAGGCCAAATACTTGAGCGGCAAGAGATCGAAGAGTAGATAAAAGCCCGCCAAAATCAAAATGCAAACGCCGCCGCTCCAAAGCGTCCAACTCGGCGTCCAGATTCGCTTAATGATCGGACAAACGCCCGCCTGATCGATGCCATAACCCGCCAAAACCAGAAACGCCCCCGCCCCAATCAAAATCCCCCACTTCGCCCACGCGCCACGGTTCCCGCGCAAAAGTTCGCCCGCCATCAGCCCCAGCAGCATCGTCACCGCCGCCGGAATGAAGTTGAGCGTTTGATATCCACCCCCATTCGCCTCAAACGCGGGGCGTTTTCCTTCCTTGTTCATCGCTCGCGGAAACTGATTGAGAAACCAGCGATCAAAGTAATGCGCCGGATTGGCGTTCTTCGTCCAGTGTGCTTCAAAGCCTTCGAGAATGACTTCTTGCTTCGCGACGCCCTTCTCGGGAATCCACTTTTCAAATTCCTTGTTCTGCGGCAAAGGCCAAAACGCAAAGAGCCCCCAGTAAATCGCCAAGATCGCCAGCACCGCGCCCGCCTTCATCCAGGTAGGCGTTTTCCAGAGCAAAAAGACCAACAAATATCCGAGGCCGATCTGCGTCACGACATCTTCAAAAGTCCAATTGAGCCCGCCCGAGGAGTTCCTTGACCGCAAGAAGACGCCCAGCAAAATGAGCAGAACCGAACGAATGACGGCATGAAACAGCATCCGCCAATAGCTTTGCCCCTTCTCCTCGCGCTTGGCATAAGAAAACGCCATCGCAGTGCCGACCATGAACATGAACGAAGGCTGAATCATGTCCCACAAACTGGCGCCAATCCAAGGAATGTGCGACGTGTGAAAATTCGCGAAACTCCAAAACTCATTGTCAGGCAGCGCCTTCGCAATCGGGCGCACCGCGCCATCAATCTCACTGACCAGCAGCAGCATCGTCGCCCCGCGAAATGCATCGAGCGACCACAACCGCTGCTTCGCCGCGTCGCCCCCCGGCGTCGTTGGACGCATCACCACCGGCGGCCTTGGACCTGTCGGGGCGATCGGTCGTGTGGACATTTGCGGCGCACTTGAGACCGGGCGCGGCGAAGGTTGGTTGCTCATTTAGATCCTCAATCGTCATTTCGAGTCAGCGGCGGGGGGAGTGGCGGGCAGTTTCAGGCGGGATTTCAAAAAGGCGGCGATCGAACCATAGCGCTCATCGCGTTTGAGTGGATAGTTCACGAAAGCTTCCGCACCAACAGCGGTGAGTTTCTCCGCTAGTGCGATGCCTTGGAGCGCCGAGTGCGTGGGATCTTTTTCCTCTTTCCCGAACTCGGGCGGCTCTTTTTGACTGGGGTAGTCCAAGAAGATCGCAGGATCATCCTTGCTAACCCAGCGAATGGGAGAGTATTCGTTGATCCAGGGCAGAACCTTTTCGCGATTGGCGATCAACAGTTCAAACTCCTGCGGACGGGAGCGGCCAGCCGCCGCAAACCCAAACGCATGCCCGCCGTAATTCGCATTCGGCATCCACTCCCGAAGTTCCTTGGGGTCAAGCGAAGTTTGGGCGCCATTGACGGCCGCACAGATAAGCCGAGTCGATTCGCGCGCGATCGGATCATCGCTTTTGGGATCCGCCAAGTCATCATGCAGCGCGAGCCAGAGCGAAGTGCATGCGCCGGCCGATCCACCCGTTGCGGCGATTCGTGTCTTGTCGATATTCCACTCCGCCGATTTTGACCGCAGCGTTTGCAAGGCCCGTGCTGCATCGAGCAAGCAAGCCTTCACGGGCGGCTCGACTTTCTGCTCCATTGCCTGGGCGATAAATCGATAGTTGACCGCCGCGACCGAAATGCCGGAGTCGAGGTAGGGCTTTACTTGCGTCGCGTAAGAAGACTTGTCGCCATTTTTCCAGCCGCCGCCATGAATCATCAGTAGCAGCGGTGTTGGTGAGTCAGACTTCGCGAGGTAGAGATCAAATTTTTGCCGCTCGGACTCGGTTCCGTAGGCGAAGTCGGCAACCGTCGGCGCAACAGCCGACCGCGGTTTTGCCTTCGGCGCTTGGCCCAAAGCCATGGTCGCCACAAGCAAGAATGACGCAATCATCGCAAACTTCATGACACCGCCTCCTATTCCATGAAACACCAGCCGCGATTGTGAGGCGTCGCGCGCACCAAAGCAAGTCGCGCGATTCATGCGATCAAGAGAGCAAAAAGCGTAAACCCGTCAGTCTAGGGAGAATATTCCTTCAATTTTCGGTACAGCGTCCTCGCACCAATCCCCAAAATCTTCGCCGCCTCTTCGCGATTGCCGCCGGTGAGCTTCAGGGTTTCTTCAATCGCCCAGCGCTCAATCAAATCAAAAGGGCGGCCGATCAAGTTGTTCGGGCCGACCGATTCGCCCATCTCTGCCAACGGAATGACCGGCGTTCCTGCTGATTCTGGAAGATCGTCGCCATTTGTCAGCTCCGGCGGCAAATCGTCGACGTCGAGAATGCCATCGACATCGAGCACGATCATCGTTTCGACGGCATTCCGCAATTGCCGCACATTGCCCGGCCAATCGTAGGCATAGAGCCGTTTCGAGACGATCGGCGAAATCCCCTTAATCTGCTTGTGATGTCGCTTGGCGAATTGCTTTCGAAAGTGATCAACCAGCGGAATAATGTCTTCGCGTCGCTGCCGCAAACTTGGCAACTCGACCGTGACGACCTTCAGCCGGTAGTAGAGATCCTCGCGGAACTTGCCTTCCTTGATCGCTTGCTCCAAATCGCGGTTCGTAGCCGAAACGACCCGCACATTGACTTTGATCGGCTTGTTGTCGCCCACGCGCGTGATCGTGTGCTCTTCCAGAACACGCAGCAATTTGACTTGCGTCGCCGGCGGCATGTCGCCGATTTCATCCAAGAAAAGCGTGCCGCCGTTGGCATATTCAAATGCGCCCATGCGATCAGTTAGCGCGTCGGTGAACGAGCCCTTTACGTGTCCGAAGAGCTCACTCTCCACCAAATTTTCAGCGACGGCAGCGCAGTTGAGCGGCACGATGCGTTTATTCTTGCGAGGACTGTTTTGGTGGATGGCCTGAGCAATCAATTCCTTGCCGGAGCCGCTCTCGCCGGTGATGAGCACGGTGGCGTCCGTCGGAGCGATTCGCTTGACTCTCTCGATGACCGTCTTCATGCGGTCGCTGGAGAAGATAATTCCTTCAAAGCCAAATCGCTCATCGAGCCGCTGGTGTAACTCGGTATTCTGCTTCTTTAGCCGTACCGCCTCGGCTGCCTTGGCGGTGATCACTCGCAGTCGCTGAGGCGTGATCGGCTTCTCAAGGAAGTTATAGGCGCCTTGCTGCATCGCCTCGACGGCTTTGGGGACAGTTGCATGTCCAGTGATCAGCACGACTTCGGCTTCAGGGAGCGATTGCTTCGCCCGCGCTAAGACTTCCATGCCATCGAGGTCGTTCATCACCAGATCGGTGAGGACGACGTCATATTGATCCTGCTCAACGCGCCGCGCCCCCTCAGGGCCGCTCGTGGCGACGGTGATTTGATAGCCTTCGCGCTCGAGCGCCTCTTCCATCGCTTCGGCGAGTGACGCATCGTTATCGACAATCAAAACGCGCAGCGGCGGAAGCGGCGTTTCGGTGGAATCTTGCTCTTTGGTGGTTGCCATACGTCAATAATAACGTCCCCCTGCCATCCTCGGCGAGGGGCGCAAAAACAACTTCATCGGGGCCTATTCAGCCGTTCGTTCACCATGAAAAAGTCGTTCATCGCCTTAGGAGCCGGCCCCAAGGAAAGAGGAAGCAATCACGGCCATCACGGCATCTTTGGCTAACTGAAACAGATCCTCCGAAATCGTCAGTTCTCCCTTGAACCCCGCGTCCGTTGCCGTGGAATGGGAGTCAATCGCTGCGGCACCACTGAATTTCGCGGCGGCCTCACCAATCGCTTTGAGCTGAGCTTGGTTGGGATCAATGCCGCCTGCAAATTCCAGGATCGGCTTGATCGAAATCTTCATTTGCGCGATTTTGTCGAGCGGTTTGGCGGCGGCAAGCGTCGATTCATCGACTAGTTTTTTGAGCTGATCTAAAGCGCCTGAGCCAACGACAATCCAGCCCGTTTTGGGACCGGTGCCAACCGCAACATCAATCTCCTCGCCGAACGTCTTTTTCAGATTTGCGTCCCCGGGCGTGGGTATTTTGGCGAAATGGATCGCGACATTTTGATGAGTGACGAAATTGAACAGCACCTCGGGAAAATCAGGATTACTCTTTTCCGATGCCGCGAGGTCTTTCAGCAAAGTTTCAAGCTTCTTGCCATCAGTGACGCTCATCGCGGCGGCCAGCGTTAGATTTTTCCCCTCGATCCGCACGGCGATTCCCGCATCATAGATCCCTGACGCAGTGGTTTCATCGATCAGTGCGGCGATGCCATCTACAAACGCTTTTCGAGCACCTTGGCTTTCGACACTCGACGCGGCGCTAAGGCTGCTCAACGCACCTTCGGCAGACTGCTTTGTCATCTGGCTAATCGCCTTGGAAACTTCTTGCTCGGCAGGCGTGACCGAATCGACCGCGATGTAATGAAGAGCATTGCCAATCGATGCTAGGCCGCCGACATTTGATTTCATTGCTTTGAGCGAGGCGAACTTTTTGGCCATGTTTGATCCCGGCTTGAAGGAACCTTCCCATTCACTACGAATGGATCGCGCCGCCGAGTCAACTTTCAGTCCGCCTGTTAGCTCGTTTAGATCAGGCAGAGACTGCCCCATTTGAGCATAGAAAGACTCACCCATTTTCTGAAGTACCGCAAGAATACCTGGAAGAGGTGGGGTGCCTTCTGGAAGCTTTCCTAGTGACGCCACAACAGAGGACATTTTCGCAATCGTCGGGGGTGCAGCGCCCTTTGTCTGAATCTTGAATCCGACCAGATACTTCGTTGTCAAATCACCCAGCAGCGCAGCCGGGTCGCGAGGAAGTCGGTACATCGCGGGCATGCTGGAAGCGAGAAAGAAGGTCGAGCCCACGAGCTTGCCGTTGAGCGTTGGCGGCAAGCTGGGGATGAACGTCGTATATTGCTTGATGCCTTCTGTTTCGGTCGCTACTCTATAGCCGGCTTGCTGGAGGGCGCCCTCAAATACCTTGGGGTCGGTCACCGAGACGAAAAATCCTAGCTCAAGTTCTTCTGGCTTATCTTTCGCCGCCGACACCCACATTCCCATCGGCTTCGAAGCGTCGATCCCATGTTTAGAGCCAATATCGGCCCGCGCCTGTTTGGTGACATCCGGAAATCCAATCGATGCGCCGACGCGATCGATATCGATAAATATCTTTTCCAGCGGCGCGACCGAAACGACCACGATCGGCGCGGGATCTCCAGCGGACTGAGCTTGCAGCCCACTAGGTAGAACGAGGCCGAGACCGAATATCAACGCCAACGAGGCAAGCAGCAAACGCACGGTGGAAACTCCCCACGGACAGCCAGAAATCTCATTCGGGCGAAGGAATTTTCGCCGCTCTGAAATCTACGGCTAAATCTATAGCCAACAGGACAATGAACACGACCGCCGACTATGATGCACCGAGTTGGAAAAAATGCCAACCAGATTGACCAACAACCTTCCTTACCCGTCGCCGTTCTGCTCAGTTTCGGACCTAAATTGAAGGTTTCATGGCTTAATCGTGCCAACTCCGGTCTTCGTAAGAGTCGCCAAGTTGCCAGAACTTCCCGATATCACGGTTTATATCGAAGCGCTGGAGGCCCGCGTTGTGGGGCGAATCCTTTGTCGGATCCGTGTCCGAAGCCCCTTTTTGGTTCGCACCATCGACCCCAGCATCGATTCGCTGGCGGGCCAAAAAGTCGTAGAGATCCGCCGCCTCGGTAAGCGGATCGCCTTTGGCTTTGACTCTGGAAACTGGCTCGTCCTCCACCTCATGATCGCCGGGCGTCTCCACTGGAAGCCGCCAGGCGCATCAATCACAGCAAAACCCAGCCTGGGCGCCTTCGATTTCGACGAAGGCACGCTCCTCCTCACCGAAGCTGGTTCCAAGCACCGCGCCTCCATTCATGTCCACGCCACCGAAGCCGAACTCGCAACTCATGAGCGCGGCGGCCTTGAAGTTCTTGATTCGTCACTCGAGGATTTTTCCGCTCGTCTTACTGCTAAAAACCATACGCTGAAACGAGTGCTCTCCGACCCCACCATCTTCAGCGGCATCGGTAACGCTTACTCGGACGAAATTCTTCACCGAGCGAAACTCTCCCCTCTCAAACAAACTCGCTCGATCACCGTCGAAGAAATCACCCGACTGCACGAGGCAGTGAAGACCGTCCTTATCGAATGGACCAACCGGCTCCGCGAACAAACGCGCGGCGTCTTCCCCGAAAAGGTGACCGCATTTCACAAGGAGATGGCGGTTCACGGCAAGTTCGGCAAACCCTGCCCCGTTTGTGAGTCGCCGATTCAACGCATCCGCTACGCCGACAAAGAAACCAACTACTGCGCGAGATGCCAATGCGAAGGTCGACTGTTGGCTGATCGTTCTCTTTCGCGGTTACTTAACGATGATTGGCCTAAGCATCTTGATGAGCTCTAGGATCAAACTTCTTGATTCGGGTAGCGATGCGTACAGTATCGCCACTCGTGAACTGGCTGGTCATCGATATAGATGCCCGGCTTCGGTAAGAAGCCCTCGAAACAACTTTCAATTCCTAGCTCAATCGCGGTCGTTTTCGCGTATTCCGCGCCTCCAGAACTCCAAAGGAAGAGCTGATTTCCGCTTGCTTTCAATTCGCGTACGCGGGCGATCACAGCGGTCATCGGTATTCGCTTGGTTCCCGCAGAGCGGACCAATGTGTCGTCAACATCAATATAGATGACCCGAGGTTTCATGCTCCACGTCCAATCTCTGCTTTCAGCGCCTCAATAAAATAATCCACCTGCTCGCGCGTCGTATAAAGATGGCACGAAACGCGGGCGAAAACTCGCTCTCCAAAGCTCCAAATCGGAACTTCAATTCGATACTGATCCCAAAGCTTCCGCTGTAGCGCCGCTGCATCACCGATCACTGGAATCGGTACATGCGCCATGTTGCCGTACCACTGGCTTGAATCACGCACGAGCGGTTCGCCGCCTCCGAATGATTCGAGTCGATGGCGAACATAGCGGGCCATTGCGTGAGTCTGCGTGCGGAATCGCACTAGGCCAATTGATTCCAGAAAATCGATTGCAGTGGGAATCGCCAAGTATGCCGCGTAGTCCGCCGTGCCAAGCCAGATGAATTCTTCGTACCATTCCTTTGGCGAGTTTGGGCGCAATCGCCCCCACGACAAGAATGCGGGGCGAATCTGTTTACGGTATGGCTCTGCCACATAGAGGAAGCCGGAACCCAGTGGAGCGCAGAGCCATTTGTGGCAACTTGCAGTATAGAAATCGGCGCCAAGCGATTGGAGATCGAGCGGCAATTGGGCGACGGCGTGCGGGCCATCGACGCACACCAAGATGCCCTGCTCCTTGGCAGCGGCGGCGATTTCCTTGATTGGCAGCGTGATCGCGGTGGGCGAAGTGATGTGACTGAGGACGAGAATGCGAGTCTTTGGCGTAAACGACTTCTTGAAACACTCGACGAGTTCCGCAGGATCGTTGAGCGGCGTGGGCAGGGTGACCGTTCGCACCTCGGCGCCGGTTTCCTTTGCCTTGCGATCCCAGATTCGCAGGACCGCGCCATATTCGTGGTCGTTGAGCAAAATCTCGTCGCCGCTGGCCAGAGGGACCGAGTCGGCGACGAGGTTCATACCCGCCGTGGCGTTGGGGACGAGGATCATGCCTTCGGCATCGGCCCCCACGAAAGCCGCGAGGCTCGCCCGCGCTTTGAACCACGACTCTTCATACTCGCGCAGGAAAAGGTCCATCGGCTGCTCGTCGAGCCGGGCAAGCCAATTGGCCCGCGCCGCCTTCACCACGTTTGGCGGCGGCCCCCAGGAGCCATGATTGAGGTAAGTCGTACCTGGTCGGATGCTCCAAGCGTCCCGAATCGACGCCTCAAAATCGCCGGGCCAGGCGTACGTCGAAAGAGGGTGGAGTTCGTTCACAACATGAATCCTTGTAATGACTTATGGCCCAAAAGTAGTGTAATGCCGAAACAGTTGACGATGGGACTTTGCGGATTTGGCGCTTTCTCGGGTAACGCTAGCAGGCTAAAATTCGCTGGGAAGATGGAGGAAATCCCACCGGCCAAACGACACTTTTGCTGCCACGGAAGTTCGCTGCCGATAAGCCCTGAATGGAAACAAAGCAAGAAGAAGTCTGGCGCCGCGCGGCGCCCTATCTGCAAGGACCGAGGGATAAGATGGATGCGCCCGCAACCGCCAAACCGGCGTTTTCGCTCGCCGAGTCACGCAATTTGGTGCGCGATCTATTCGAGCCAAATCCCTGGATCTATTGGACCGACTTCCTTGTGTCGATTATGGTCGGACATATCGCCAGTAGTCTGGTCCGCCATGTGTTCAGTATTTCTGCATTGCCGCCCGCTGCGCAATACGCCATTTCGGCAACCGCGTTTGTGGTTAGCTGTTTAGCGTACTACCGCGCGGTGATGTTCACGCATGAGCTGGTCCACCTTCGTAGCGGCACCTTCACTGGCTTCCGCATCGCCTGGAATCTTCTCTGCGGAATCCCTTTTTTGGTGCCGTCCTTTACGTATTACACGCACTTAGACCATCATCGCCGCAAACATTACGGCACGAAGCATGATGGCGAGTATCTGCCTTGGGGCAACCGGAACATTTGGCATCTTGTCTATTACATGTCGCAAGTCTTTATCGTTCCGCTGTTGGGTGTGATCCGATTTGGCATTCTGACGCCGCTGACTTGGCTGCATCCCAAGATTCGCAATTGGGTGCATCAACATGCCTCGTCGATGATTGTTGACCCGACTTATGTTCGGCCGATTCCCACCAGCCACGATTTGCGCATCATTCGCTTGCAAGAGGCGTTGTGCTTTGCCACCATCGTCGGTGTTGCTGTTGTTCCGTGGCTGATTGGTCGGTCTCCTTGGTTCTTCCTGATCCAGATCTATTGCACGTCGCTGGTGATTCTCACGATCAACCAAATTCGCACGCTCGGGGCTCATCGCTGGGTCAACCAAGGCGAGGAGATGACGTTCGTTGATCAGATGCTCGATTCCGTAAACGTTGGCACGACCAACATCGCAACGGAAATCTGGGGACCGATTGGGCTGCGTTATCATGCCCTGCATCATGTGTTTCCATCGATGCCTTACCATGCGATGCGCGAGGCTCATGATCGGCTGGTGGCGAAATTGCCGGCGGATTCACCTTATCATCAGACGGTTGAGCCGAGTTTGACCTCGGCGCTGATGGTTCTTTGGAACCGATCGGTTGTGGTGACAAAGGGTGCACACAAGGCGTCACCCGCGAGCAATAGAATGATGGAAACAGAATCGCAAGCGGCGTAGCTGCCTACGCACTTAGGACTGTCCGCCGAATGCCAGCGTCTTTCGACCGCTACAAACTGCGAATATCTCGACTCCCATGAAAGACTCGCACGACTTCGATGCCGTTGTCGGCCTCGCGAAAGTAGATGACATAGGCGCCAACGCTAAATGATCGGCAATCACCGGGCGCCAAATCCGTTCGCAGCTCACCCACCCTAAGGTTGGGTCGCCAGTCATCGGCAGGTTTGCCGAATGCCTTGTGCCCAATTTCTTGCGGCGGCAGGGTTTTCACGTGCGATAAATTTCGCGGCAAGGGCAATGTCGCTTTTCGCGCTAACAGAGAAGCGGGCGCGGGGCATTAGACTTCGCCATTTTCAACTTGCTGAATTGCCTTTTCCACTTCGGCGAAAACATCCTCCTCTTCCAACACCAATCCCGCATTCAGTTCGTCCAGCCCGAGCTTCAAATCCTCACGGAGTGTTTCCCTCGCCTCTAGCAAGCGCAGCCCGGCAAGCACCACCTCTCCTTCGGTTTGAAACCGCTTTTCGGCGAGCATTCGATCCACAAAGGGAGACATTTCAGTCGGAATTCCCGTTGCCATCGCGTCCTCTACTGTTGAGTTTTTACGCCGCGATAGTCTACATGCTCTTTTGTCTAGCTTTCATTCTATATCCGAACGGTCGAGAGGCAAAATAGGCGCCTGACAACTTCGCTAGTCTAAAAAGCAAAACTCATTCGTATTCAAAACCGCTCGGCAAAGTTCTTTGAGTGATCGCTCTTTTAAGAACTCGGAACAAGCCGACATTTCCTCTGCGCTGGGTGGCCGTTGTAGGGCCAATTGAAACACGCGTCGAATCAGGGTTGCGTTATCCGCCGCGCCGGCGCCGCGCACTCGAAGTTCCATCGCCTGCGATGCTCGTTCCATCAGTTCGCCATTGAGCAATGTCAGGGCCTGGGGCGCGGCGATTGATTCTAGGCGGCGCCCGCAGGAGATGGAGTTGTCGGGGAGGTCGAAGGTTTCCAAATAGGGGATCTTTACGGTGCGCTTTTGAATCAGGTAGACGCTGCGCACATCTTGTCGATCGGCTGGCGAGGGATACCAGCCTTTGGTTTTCGTTTCGTTGTCATCGAGGAGCGCGGGGTTGGCGTTTAAGAGGTCTGCGGGTAACTGGGGCCAGCTCGGTGGGCCGCCGGAATGAGACAGAAGCAGGCCGGAAGCGGAGAGTACTGCATCGCGAAGTTGTTCGGCGGAGAGCCGTCGCAGGCTGGGCGCGAATGGGCCTCGATTGCCATTCGTATCGCACTGCTGCTGAAATGCCTCGCTCGTCACGATCAGTCGCACGACATGCTTCATCGACCAGCCGCTTTCGATCAGTTCGCTGGCTAGGTAATCCAAGAGCTCAGGGTTCGCAGGCGGGGCGCCGGTGAAGCCGAAATCGTTTGGCGTGGCGGCTAATGCCTCGCCGAAGATGACTTGCCAGAGGCGGTTTACCAGCACGCGGGCTGTTAGTGGATTTTGTGTTGACGCAATCCAGCGAGCTAGGGCGACGCGACGGCCCGAGGTTTTGGAGCCTGCCGCGGCCGCTATCTTCGCCGGATTGGGGTCCAAGATGCTCACAAATCCTGGGGCCACTTCGTCGAGCGGCTTACGGTGATCGCCTCCTTCGAACACGAAGGTTTTCGATTCGTTCGCGGCGTCTTCGGCAATTAGTAGGCCCTTCATGAAGCCGCGTTTTAATTTCTCTTGCTCTTCTATCTGCTTGTCCATTTCGCTGACTGCGGCGCGATCGGGCTCTTCCATCTGCTTGCGAGCTTCGGCGTCGGAGACGGTTGTCTTTTTGACGAGCTTCTCGCGCTTCGTCTTCACATTGGGTTCGAGATGGTTTTCCGCAGCCTCCAAGAGTTTGCGATCCGCTTCACTCAGCTTGGCGAGTTTTGCTTCCTTCAGTCGCTGCACGACTGGCGCAAGCTTCTCGCTCACTTGCTTTTGAATTCCGTCGATCTGAGCTTGCAGTTTGTTGTTGTGATCGTTGATTTGGGATTGTTCGATGGCGAGGTTGAGTG
>JBKJSI010000701.1:0-21109 GCA_046595915.1 Pirellulaceae bacterium | reverse complement strand
TCGCAGCCGGCGGCGGCTCCATCTGCACCTACGACGGCCTCGCCCTTCAAGTCGGCCCCCAGAGCGCAGGCGCAAACCCCGGCCCCGCTTGCTACGGCAAAGGCGGCCCGCTCACCGTCACCGACCTCAATGTTTTTACGGGCCGCCTTCGCGCCAGCGATTTTCCGCTCCCGATCGACGCCCAAGCCGTTCGCCGCCGCCTCGAAGAACTCTACATCGCCCGCGGCGCTGTCGGAACGCTCGAATCACTTGCCGAAGGCCTGCTGCAAATCGCCAACCAAAAGATGGGCCTCGCGATCGCGTCGGTTTCCTCCGCGCAAGGCTTCGACCCCAAAGAATTCACGCTCGTAGCCTTCGGAGGCGCCGCGGCACAACACGCCTGCGCGGTCGCCGAGCAAGTAGGAATGTCCCGCGTACTCCTGCACCCCGACGCCAGCCTGCTCAGCGCCCTCGGCTGCGGCCTCGCGGAAGAACAGCATTTTCAGAGCCGCGGCGTCTATCAAGAATGGACCATCGCCGCACGAAACAAGTTCGAACCGCTCTTCTTGGAACTCGAAATCAGCACCCGCGCCAAGTTCGCCACCGAACATAGAGGCCGCGTCGAGCTCTCGCGCTATTGGGAACTTCGCTACAGCGGGACCGAAGCCGCGTTTCTACTCGACGGCGATGTGGACTCGCTCCTCGCGCGCTTTGAAGCACAGCATCGCTCGCGATTTGGCTACCATCACCCCGGCCGGTCGCTCGAAATTGTCTCGATCCGCGTTCAAGGCAAACTCGCCGCCGATTTCACATTGCCTGCGTCCCATACTACGAAGCAGAAAGAACCCGCGTCCCCGCAATCGTCACAGCAAATCTTCATCGCAGGCCGCTGGACCGAATGCCCCGTCTACCTGGAGCCAGAACTAACGCCCGGCGCGACAATCAACGGCCCCGCATTGATCGTCGCCCCGCACACGACGCTCTACCTCGCGCCCCACTGGTCGCTGAAGATGCTTTCGAATCGCGAAGTAGTGCTAACTCGCGACACGTCAATCGAAACAAAACCCGCAGACGCCTCAGGCGTAACGATGGAACTCCTCAGCAACGCCCTCACCGGCATCGCCGAACGAATGGGCCACGTGCTGCGCAACACGGCGGGCAGCGTGAATGTCAAAGAACGCCTCGACTTCAGCTGCGCGCTCTTCACCGCGACCGGCGACCTGATCGTGAACGCTCCGCATGTGCCAGTCCATCTGGGCGGCATGAGCGCGACGGTGAAGCACTTGATCGCCGCCGAGCCAAGAATTGCGTCAGGTGATGTCTTCATCACAAATGACCCCTATGAAGGCGGCTCGCACTTGCCCGACGTTACCGTGATGACGCCAATCTTTCTTCAAGGCGAAGTCACGCCGCGATTCTTCGCCGCCAACCGCGCCCACCACGCCGAAATCGGCGGCATCACGCCCGGCTCGATGCCGCCGTTCTCCACCAAGCTCGGAGAAGAGGGCGTCTTAATTCCGCTCACCCGCGTAATCGCGGCAGGCGAGTCTCGACTGCCCGCACTGCGCGAGCGACTGCTAAGTGGGAAATACCCGTCACGCTCCGTGGAGGACAATCTCCGCGATGTATCGGCACAGATCGCCTCCAATCGCCTCGCGGAGAATGAACTGATCGCACTCTGTCAAAAAGAGTCGCCCCAACGCGTTGAGCAAGCAATCGCGGACTTGCTATTGGCAACAGAAAAAAAACTCCGAGCAGCCCTGCGAAAACTGGGCGACATCTCGCGAACATTCGAAGACGCGATGGATGATGGAACGCCGATCGCCGTGAAGATTGACGTGCGCGACGGAGGAATTCGATTTGACTTCACCGGCAGCGGCCCCGTTTCGCCGTATAACCTCAATGCAAACCGCGCGATAGTGACAGCGGCCGTGATGTATTGCCTGCGTTGCTTTCTCAATGAACCGATTCCGCTAAATCAAGGCTTACTCGCGCCAGTCGAGTTAGTGATCCCCGAAGGCATTCTCTCGCCGCCTACAGATGGCCTGCCCGAGGATCGTCCAGCCATCGTCGGCGGCAACGTCGAAACGAGTCAGCGAGTCGTCGATGTCATCCTCGGCGCACTCAGCCTTGCGGCGGCGAGTCAGGGGACGATGAACAATGTGATCCTCGGCGACGAAACGTTCGGCTATTACGAAACGATCTGCGGCGGCGAAGGTGCGACAGCGACCAGCGACGGCGCCAGCGGCGTGCATACGCACATGACCAACACCCGCATCACCGACCCCGAAGTAGTGGAACGCCGCATACCCGCCCGCGTCGAAGAATTTTCAATTCGCAAAGATTCAGGCGGCGCCGGAAAACACCATGGCGGCAATGGCATCATCCGTCGTTGGAGATTTTCAAAGGACTTAACGCTCTCAATCCTATCGCAACGTCGCAACAAGGCGCCGTTTGGACTGGAGGGCGGCGAAGCCGGCGCTATAGGCGTCAATGAAATCCATCGAGCTTGCGGTATCGTGGAAATCCTCCCAGGCCGGGCGCTCGTCGAGGTGAAACCGGGTGACGAATTGGTCCTAAAAACCCCAGGCGGCGGCGGGTTCGGGACGCCTCGTCCATCCTAACCCGACGCGTAAGCGAGGAATCCCTCGCTTACGCGTCGGGTTAGGATAATTGCCTTAGAGGCAGCGAAAAGTCCTTGAGCTATACTGTGCCCCTCCTAACTGAGCCCTTTTTACTATGGGGCGCCAGTTACCCTCTTCATTTCTCGGAGTTGTTTCCATGAGTTACGTCACTTCGCTCACAGCCATCTTCTTGGCACTCGTCGCTCTCGAAGACGCGCCTAATCTGCTCAAGCCGACCAACAAAGTCGACTCGTGGCGATTCGAGCAACACGACGGCGGTAAAGGCGAAATCAAAGTCGATGGCGACGCTATCAAGTTTTCCGTCACCGCGTCCGATGGCACCGATTGGCATGTGCAAGCGATCCAGACCGATCTCGATCTCAAGGAAGGCAAGGAATACACCGTCAAATTCAAAGCGAAGGCCTCAGATGATCGCTCCGTCGGTGTCCATGCCGGCATCGACCAAGAAGACTGGCATCAAATCGGCCTAGGCGACTCGGCATATCTCACGAAAGAGTTCAAAGAACAATCCTTTACGTTCTCGGCTTCGAATGTCGTTGCGAAAAAGAACCGCATCGCGATCGTCATCGGCCTCGACAAAGGCGACGTCTGGATCAAAGACATGACGCTCACCGAAAAGAAGTAGTTACGCCGACTGAGAAAGCAGGGAATGCTAGTGGGCGATCAAATCATCAAGTTCAAGCAAGACGCCCCGCTCGAGCGCGGGTTGGGGCTCTGGCAAGCGGTCGCCCTCAACGTTTCCAACATGGTGGGGATCGGGCCCTTCATCACGATCCCCCTTTTCATCTCCGCCATGGGCGGCCCTCAGGCGCTCATCGGCTGGGTCATCGCCGCAGTGCTCGTCATCTGCGACGGCCTCGTCTGGAGCGAACTCGGCGCGGCATTGCCCGGCAGCGGCGGCAGTTATCACTTCCTCCGCGAGACCTTCGGCAAATACCGCTGGGGCCGCATCTTCCCGTTTCTGTTCGTCTGGCAGTTCCTCGTCTCCGGCGCCCTCGAAATGGCCTCCGGCTACATCGGCGGCTTGCAATATCTCGAATACATCTTGCCCGATTTGGCGACCTACTTTGGCGCCATCCCGGGCGGCGCGAGGTGGATTGCCTTCGCCGCCACGATCGTCGTCACACTGATTCTCTGTCAACGAATTTCATTCTTGGGAAAGCTCGGCGTCGTTCTCGCTGGCGGCGCGATGCTGACGGTGCTCACCGTGATCGTCTTTGGCCTGCTGAACTTTGATGCATCGCTGATCAAGTTTCCCGAAGGCGCCTTCAAGCTTGATTGGAAATTCTCCGCCGGCCTGGGCGGAGCGATGCTGATCGCGATTTATGACTACTTGGGTTACTACAACGTCTGCCACTTGGGCGACGAAGTGAAAGAGCCCGAGAAGACCATCCCTCGCGCGATTTTGATCTCCGTGCTGCTCATCGCCGTGCTTTATCTCATCATGAACACGGCGATCATCGGCGTCGTGCCGTGGGAAATCGCTAAGGATTCTAAGAACATCGCGGCCGACTTCATGGAGCGGCTCTATGGCCGCCCGGCGGGGATCGCCATTTCGCTGATGATTCTCTGGACGGCGATCGCCTGCATGTTTGCGATCACACTTGGCTACTCGCGCATCCCCTACGCCGCCGCAAAGGCTGGCGATTTTTTTTCGATCTTCGCTTATGTCCATCCGACCAAAAAGTTCCCGCTCGTCTCGCTGCTTTCCATCGGAGCTCTCACTGCGGCCTTCTGCTTCTTGAGTTTGCAAACAGTTATCGACGCTGCTGTCTGTGTGCGCATTGTGATTCAGTTCATCGGCCAGATCGCGGCATTACATCTGTTGCGAAAACAACGCGGCCCCGAGAATTTGCCCTTTCGAATGTGGCTCTATCCGCTGCCAAGCCTGATCGCGCTGTGCGGCTGGATCTTCGTCCTGGCCTCCGGATCATGGATAGCCCTCGGCCTAAGCATCGCGGTGGTCGGCTCGGGAATTGTGGTCTTTGTGATCCGCGAGGCGTTGAAAACGCCTGTTTTGCAGCCCTAAACTCGCGACACTTGACGCCTTGTAATAATCGCCGCAAGGCTTGTTCTGGCTTGATTGCGGTGTTTTCACTTCGGAGGCGCGTTTCTGATGGTTCGTTCTCTATTACTGGCTATTTGTGCTTTCGCATCGTTGGCAAATTCGCTCCTGGGACAAGAGAAGGCCGTCACTTGGAACCAGTGGCGGGGTCCCAATCGCGATGGCCATTTTCAAGGCGCTGTTTGGCCCACGTCGCTCGATGAAGCAAATCTAAAGCTCGTCTGGCACAAGGAATTGCCGGAGAGTTACTCCGGGCCTGTCGTCTCTTCCAAGCTTGTCTTCACCACTGGCACCGAAAAGAAAAAAGACGAGATCGTCGTCGCATTCGACCGAGCAACCGGCGAAGAAAAATGGCGAGTCTCCTGGCCCGGCGCCATCTCCGTTCCCTTCTTCGCGGCCTCGAATGGTAGTTGGATTCGAGCAACTCCCGCGTTTGATGGTGAGACACTCTATGTCGCAGGCATTCGCGATGTTTTGGTTGCCCTTGATAGCGAGACCGGCAAAGAAAAATGGCGAGTCGATTTCGTCGACAAACTAAAAGCCCCTGCGCCCGCGTTTGGATTCGTGAGCTCACCACTCGTCGATGGCGACTTTATTTATGTCCAAGCCGGCGCTTCGCTCGTGAAACTACAAAAGGCAACCGGCGAGATCGTGTGGCAATCGCTCAAAGATGACGGCGGCATGAATGGCAGCGCCTTTTCGTCGCCCATCTTCACGACGCTTGCGGGCCGCCGCCAATTGCTCGTGCAAACCCGCGAGAATCTCTGCGGCGTCGATCCCGAAAATGGCGCCGTGCTGTGGGAGCAAAAAGTCCCCAGCTTTCGCGGCATGAATATCCTCACGCCGATTCCCTTTGGCGACGCCATTTTTACCAGCAGTTATCAGAATAAGTCATGGCTCTATGGCGCGGCCAAAAGCGGCGACAAGTTCGAAATCAAGGAAACTTGGAACAACAATGCCCAAGCCTACATGTCGACGCCGGTCGTGGTCGGCGACTATGCCTATGCCCACCTTCAGAATCAACGCTACACCTGCATCAATTTGAAGACAGGCGAGCGAACTTGGACCTCCAAAGCCTATGGCAAATATGCCAATCTCGTAGCCAATGGCGACTTGATTCTCTCCCTCGACCAGCGCGGTGAATTGCTGCTCCTCAAGGCGAATCCCAAGGAGTTCGAAGTCATCAGCGAGCGAAAAATCAGTGATCAAGAGACTTGGGCCCATCTGGCGGTTGATGGGGATGAGATTTTTGTGCGAGAATTGAAAGGTTTGAGTGTTTTCAAATGGAGCAACGCTGGTAAGTAGCCGCGCGGCTTTGAAGCCATCGGGCAGTCGCTCTGCATTGCGCGATGGCTCAAAACTGCAACGGCTCGATCCGTGAGTCAGGTCTCCCGTTTTGGCTGGCTTCGTAAGTGGCATCTCTTCTATGGGAAAGTATGGCGCCATTTGGCGCTAGCTTAGTTCGGCTAGTCGTTTGAGCGCCATCGTTACGTACTTCTTGGTGGCGTCGATGCCGAGGTAATTGCGACCGAGTTTTTTGGCGACTAGTGGTGTGGTTCCGCTGCCGCAAAAAGGGTCGAGGACGATTCCCTTTTTCGGACAAGCGGCTTTGATGCAAGTCTCGACGAGGGATTCGGGGAAGACAGCGAAGTGTGCGTCACGGAATTTGGAGAGGGGGATGCTCCAGACGGTGCGTTTATTTCGGCCCAGTGGATGAAACGCTTGATCCCAGCGGGCGCGGTGGAGGTTTTGTGCGCCTGCGTTTTTGCCTTGCTCTGGGGTGCCATTCACTTTGCCGAAGTGATTACGGCCGCCCTTCATTTTGCTTTTGTCGGTGAAGGTAACATGGGGCTCACGGATGGCGTCGGCGTCGTAAAAATAGTCCTTGGACTTGGCGAAGAAGAAAAGGTATTCGTGATCGGTCGTGGGTCGATTGGTGACGGGCGAAGGCATGGCATTGGGTTTTTGCCAGATGCAATCGCTGCGGAGGATCCAGCCTTCATCGGCAAGGGCGAAGGCAACGCGCCAAGGTAGACCGAGGAGTTTGCCATTCTCATACTTGTCGCCCAAGTTAAGCCAAAGCGATCCGGTAGTTGATGTAACCCGGCGAACCTCAGCAAAAATGGCGACGAGGCGATCTATGTACTCTCGCACCGTTGATTCTTGGCCAACTTGTCTTTTATCGGCATAGTCGCGCTGGCGGTAATAGGGCGGACTGGTAACGGTGCAGTCGACAGCGCCGTCCGGAAGCGAGGTGAGGAGATCGAAGGCGTCGCCGTGAAGAACGCAGTTCTGGAAGTCGGCCCGAGTCGTTTTAGCGCGAGACACGTGAGTGGGTTACGTCCTATCGAAACAAGGCTGAGTGGTCGCGCAAAACGCAGGGGCTGCGATCCAGAAGTCTGCCTGGCATTCTAACTACTGTCGCGCTTGCAAAACCCCGCATGAAACCTCGTTGGCAGCGTTGCCCGCCCGCGAGCGGCAATCTGACCCAATTCGACACGCAGGCTGGCAGTTCGGCGCCGCACAGGAGCTATCTGATAAGAGGCTGGGACCGACCATTTTGCACTAGGTTGAAACTGCAATGACCAGGACTTGGGAGCCAATCCCCTTTTCGAATGACTTCTTTGTGTTTTTGACGACATCTGTCCACCGATGCTAGCAGCCAAATGGGCGCTTTCTCTAAGTCCTTGCGGATGCATCCTTTGCGGCACATTGACTTCCGGCCGCCAGACTTCAGCGGCGTTGACCAAAATCGCCCAATCGCGGTAAACTACGTGGCTGTCATCGTTTGCGCTAGGAATGCGCCTTTTCGACGTCGTGGAATTGATCGCGATACGTCTTCTTCATGCCTGGAGCACCGGGCTACTGCTGGGACGCCATGGAAACTTTGGAACGCATTTGGGAAGGCACGGGCAATTTTCTCGGGGGGATGCTCCGGGGGTTTGAGCGCGGTGTTACTTCAATGTTTGGGTCGTCGAACGCCCGTTTTCTGAGACGGCTTACGCCACGGATCGAGGCGATCAACGCGCTTGAGTCGAAGATGGCGGCGATGAGCGAAGCTGAACTTCGGCAGCAGACGGCGATTTTTCGCCAGCGGCTGGCGAAGGGGGAAACGCTCGACGATATCGTGATCGAGGCGTTTGCGGTTTGCCGCGAGGGTGGCAAGCGGTTTCTGAATATGCGTCACTTCGATGTCCAGCTGATCGGCGGCCTCGTGCTGCACTCCGGCGCGATCTCAGAAATGTCGACCGGCGAAGGCAAAACGCTCGTTGCGACATTGCCAGCCTATTTGAACGCGCTCGAAGGTAAAGGCGTTCACGTCGTGACGGTGAATGATTACCTTGCGCGGCGCGATATGGAGTGGATGGGTCGGCTTTACTTGGGGCTGGGTCTGACGGTCGGGGCGATCTGGAGCAATATGCCCGCCGACATCAAGCAGCAGGCCTATGACTCGGACATTACTTACGGCACGAACAATGAGTTTGGCTTTGACTATTTGCGCGACAACATGCGACTCGCCGCGCGGGGCGACAATCGCTTCCCGACGCATCAGCAACAGTCGCAGCGGAAGCTGAACTTCGCGATCGTTGATGAAGTCGACAATATTCTCATCGACGAAGCGCGCACGCCGCTGATCATCTCAGGTGAAGCGCATGATGATGTGACGAAGTATGCCGACGCGAACCGCATCGCGAAGCAGCTCAAGCCCGAAATCCATTTTGTGGTCAATGAGAAGGAGCACTCTGCGCATCTCACCGATGAAGGTGTGCGATTCGCTGAAAAGCTCGCAGGCGTCGAGAGTTTTTACACCGTGGGGAATATGGAATGGCCCCATCTCCTCGATAACGCGCTGAAAGCGTATCACCTTTACAAAGTCGACGTGAACTACGTCGTGAAGTACGACGAAAAAGATCCGCAGGGCCGCATCGTGATTGTCGATGAATTCACGGGCCGCCTGATGGAAGGCCGTCAGTGGAGCGATGGGCTTCATCAATCAGTCGAAGCCAAAGAAGGCGTGAAGATCAAGAAGGAAACGCAGACGCTCGCTACGATCACGCTGCAAAACTACTTCAAGCTTTATAAAAAGATCTGCGGTATGACCGGCACGGCGATGACCGAGGCCACTGAGTTTCACAAGATCTACAAGCTCGATGTCATCAACATTCCGACCAATCGCAAGGTCCAGCGCGTCGATAATGCCGATGTGATTTATCGCTCCGAGCGTGAAAAATTCGAGGCGGTCGCCAATGAAATTGAAGCGATGAACCGTTGGGACGTTTTGGCGATGAAAGGCGGCGACGAGAAAGTCGGCGACCTGCTCAAAGAGACGGACACGACCGTTGAATTCCAAGAGCGTGGTTCGAAAGAAAAGCAGTCAATATCGAAGGACAAAATTGAAGAAGTGATTAAACGCGGGCGGCCGATTCTGGTCGGCACCGTTTCGATCGAAAAGAGTGAACGACTTTCGCGTTTGCTAGATAAGCAAGGCGTGCCGCACGAGGTGCTCAACGCCAAGCAGCATAAGCGTGAAGCTTCAATCGTCGCGCAAGCAGGCCGGCTCGGAGCGGTCACGATCGCCACGAACATGGCGGGCCGCGGTACGGACATTATTCTGGGCGGTAATGCTGAATCGATGGTGTGGGCTGAACTTCAGGAAAAATATGCCTCTCGACTAGACGTGCCGCGCGAGGAGTGGGAATCCCTCGCCAAAGCGATTGCCGAACGAGAGAACATGAAAGAACAGGGCCTGCAAGTGAAAGAACTTGGCGGCCTGCATGTCATCGGCACCGAGCGACACGAAGCTCGCCGTATCGACCTTCAGCTTCGCGGACGCTGCGGACGCCAAGGCGACCCCGGCAGCACACGGTTTTATCTTTCGCTCGAAGATGACCTGATGCGCATCTTCGCGGGACCATGGGTAAAATCCGTGCTTGAACGCATGGGCATGCAAGAAGGCGAACGAATCGAAAGCCGCCTTGTCAGTCGTCGCATTGAAGCGGCTCAGAAGAAGGTGGAAGAACGGCACTTTGATACGCGCAAGAGCCTGCTCGACTATGACGAAGTCCGCGACGAACAGCGTAAACGTCTCTATGGATTCCGCCAACGCATCTTGGAAGGCGCGAGCGGCCGTGAACTCATTGCGGAGATGATCCGCAAGCAAGTCAACAAATCGCTCGATACCTATCTCAACAAAGACTTCGGCACCGAGACGTTTGCAGCTTGGGCGAGTGATCGGCTCACCTGCCAGTTTGAAGCCCGCGATCTGCGGGGCATGGATTTCACGCAGGCCGAGACCTATGTCTCCGACGAAGCCGAGCGTATGGCCGAGACGCAAATTCTCGACGCCATCGACGAAAACCTGCCCGAAGGCGCCGAGGAAGATGATTGGAACTGGGAAGCGCTGGCGAACTTTGGTCAACGCCGCTGGGGCCTTAAGTATAAAGATCGCGAACTGAAAAAGATCGGTCGCCAACAGGTGACGGAAACGCTACTCGCCGCCGCGCGCGATGCAATCAAGCAGGTGAATTTCGAGGATGGCAAGCAATTCCTCGATCCAGACTATGGCCTCAAATTCGCTTCGGCTTGGGCTCAGCGAAAGTTTGGATTCGTGATCGGCATCGAAGAGTTCCGCAATCTCGATCTGAAGCAATCCAAAGATCTGTTCTTCAAGAAGGCAATCGAGACCTATGAAGCGCGCGAGCGCCTCATGCCAGTCAATATGTGCCTCCAGCGTTATACCGTCGCGGGCGAATCAGACCGCGCCCGTGTCGATCGCGAGAGGCTCTATGAATTCGCCAAACAGCGATTTGGAATCAACGAGACGCACGACGATTTCCTCAAGATGACCAAAGAGGAAATTGCTGCGCTGCTTCAGCGGCACAGCACCAAACAACAGGCGCAAGCCGGTCAGCTTTTGGAAGAAGCGAAGAAGAAAATCGCCGATCTCTTTGGCTCCGCTCGGCCCAATGAAACGCTCGGCGCCGCTTCGGGCGGCAATGGCAAACTCGATTCGCTCGCCTCATGGCTGGAATCGAGCGTCAAAGCGGAAATTCCGAAGAATGAACTTCCATCGATGAACCGCGACGATCTCGAGCGACGGCTCTTTGACATGGTCGAAGCGAAGTATCGCCCCGAGATGCAGCGGATCGAGCGAACCGTGCTGCTCCAAATCCTAGATGAGATGTGGAAAGAGCATCTCCTCACGATGGATCGCCTCCGCGATTCGATCGGCCTCATGGGTTACGCCCAAGTCGATCCCAAGGTCGAATTCAAACGCGAGGGCATGCGGGCGTTCGAAGCGATGTGGGGCTCGATCGAAGATCAAGTGACCGATTTGATCTTCCATGTCGAAATTTCCGAAGAGGAAGCGCCAGCCCACTCCGCCTACCGCGTCACCGGCGAGACCAAGCAAGACGTGGACGAACTGGATGACGAAGAGGGAGGCGAAGGTCAGACTCCCAATTCTTCAAGCGGCGGCGAAGCGAAGCAGGAGCCGATTCGCAATCGCGGTCAACGCATCGGCCGCAACGATCCCTGCCACTGCGGCAGCGGAAAAAGGTACAAACAATGCCACATGCGACAAGACAGCGGTCAGGCGTAAGGAGCAAGTGTAAGGACTAAGAACACTGCTGGACAAGCCAGCAGTGGCACACGGCATAAAGCCAACACGAATTTGGGAAAGGATTCCCGCCATGCTCGATCGCCTTATCCGACGCCTCTTTAGCTGGTCACTCGACCTGGTCTACGCGCTGCTTCTGTGCGCGGCAACTCCTTATTTGATCTATCAGTCGCTTCGCAAAGGAAAATATCGCGCAGGCTGGAACGCGAAGCTCTGGGGCTCCGTTCCGCGCCGCACCACACAAGGCGACTGCGTTTGGTTTCACGCCGTCAGCGTCGGCGAAGTGAATTTGCTCAAGACAGTGCTTACGCGATTTGAGTCGGCCCATCCCGAAGTTGAATGTGTGATCTCCACCACCACTTCGACGGGCTATGAACTCGCCCAACGCATGTACGCGCCGCGAACCGTTTTTTACTGCCCCTTCGATTTCTCCTGGGCGGTCCAACGAGCCCTGCGCCGCGTACGCCCCAAATTGCTCGTCCTCGCGGAACTGGAAATCTGGCCCAACCTGATCCGAGAAGCCAAAGCCCGCGGAGTGAAAGTAGCCGTAGTAAATGGTCGTCTCAGTGACCGCTCCGCTCGCGGCTATGCCCGTGTCGCGATGCTAGCCCGCCCCTTCTTCGCCCAGCTCGACTTAGTACTCGCGCAAACGACGACCTACGCCCAGCGCTTTCTTGACTTCGGCGCAAAACCATCAGCCGTGCATGTCACCGGCTCCGTCAAGTTCGACGGCGCGCCCTCCTCTCGCGAAAACTCCGCCACCCAAGACCTCCGCCGCAGAGCGGAAATCACCGACAACGATTTCGTCTTCCTCGCCGGCAGTACGCAGTCACCCGAAGAAAATTGGGCGATCGAAACCTATCGCGAACTCGCGCCAAGTATTCCCAACCTGCGCCTCATCCTCGTCCCGCGCCACGCCGAGCGATTTGAAGAAGTCGCGACGCTGCTCGAAAAAAGCGGCCTCCCTTGGGAGCGTCGCAGTAAATGGAGTGCCGCCCAAGCAAGCGGAAGCGAACCGCGTCCGCGAATTTTGCTGGTCGACGCCATCGGCGAACTCGGCGCCTGGTGGGGAACCGCCGATGTCGGCTTCGTCGGCGGCAGCACCGGCACCCGCGGCGGCCAAAACATGATCGAGCCCGCCGCGTACGGCGTCGCAACCTGCTTCGGCCCCAAAACGCACAATTTCCGCGACATTGTCGAGCTGCTACTAACCAATCGCGCCGCCCAAGTCATTCACACTCGCGATGAGCTTTTAAGCTTCGTGAAAACAATGGCCCAATCCCCCGAAGAACGCCGCCAACTCGGCCAGCAAGCCGCCCAGGTCGTTCACCGCCAATGCGGCGCCGCCGAGAAGTCGGTGCAGGCTCTCGGCTCGTTGCTATATGGTCACGCAACTGGACAGCGAAACGCGGCTTAACGCTTACTTCTTCCCCTCGTCCTTCTTCTCCCGCCTCGACGCCGCAGGCGATTCATAATAAATCCGCACGCTCGAAACAATTGAAATCTCCATCTTCATCGGCAGCGCCGAGCCTTGAATATCGCCCGAGCTTTGTAGCCCCTTGAAGTAAGTATTCTTGGGGCGCGGCGCATGGAAAGTCGGCAAATTATGATCGCGCCAGCCATTTTGAACTTCTCCATCGACGGCATTCGCAAACGATTCATAGAGCGATTCCGGCTTGCGCACCGTTGTCTCCTCCTGAACATTGATCACCGGCGGCTTCGCATCGAACAGGGCCAGTAGAACATCCGCCTTTCCTTTCGCCGCCTTGATCGCTTCCTCCCTGGCGCGAAGCTTTGCCGCATCGATCTCCGGGCTCCAATAGTCAAACGCGATGATATCGGTGATCCCTTGCTCAAACGCCGCGTTGAGCGCCGCATTTGCCGCTTCATCATCCTTCACGGAGAGATGAATGTTCGTTTGCATCTTGTATCCCGTGTGCGATTCGACATTCGCATTGATCTCACCTTTCTTTTCGACGTTCCAAGCAAACGTCGGCAGCACCGCAATAAAATCTTCCACAATCTTGTCATTGCCGATATTGAGCTTCTGCCAGCCGCTCCGCAGCTTTTCAATCTGCGCCTTGACCGCCGCCTGACATTCCTGCGCCGTCTTCGCGGTGCTAGTCACGGCGAGCACCATCCGAATCTGCGTCGGCTTGACCCGCACCTCCGCGCGCCCCTCGACCGTGATAAAGCTCTCCACGGTGTCCTTAGTCAGGCTCGGAAAATAACCGACCTCGGCATTTCCGCCCTGTGGATTTCCAGCTCCACCGCGAGACCCGCTCATCTGAGCAATCGCCATCGAAAACGTCTGACTCGCCAACACAGCGACCATCAACCCGCGAACGAAATTCCAAGTCATAGGGAATGTCCTCATAAGAAAGCCAGAAACTACGCCCAGTGGTCCTTAGATGGTAATTGATCTGGCGATGGTTACTCGATTCCAGCATTCGCGATGGCCCTGCCATCGCCCGCAACGGCCCAAATCCCCACTAACGGCGCGATAATTCGCCTTCTTTGCGGGATTTTCGAGTCCTTTAGCTTTTGCGGGCGCTGACTATACTAGAAGGTTTCCAATCTGGGACTTTGGTCGCGTCGCTGCTTGGGCCGCAATCGGTTTGCCGCTCGCCGCGTGTCGCGCATTAGGGCTTTGAAGGGGGAGCTTTTCGTGGCATCCGGCAAGTATCTATTCACCAGCGAATCCGTCAGCATGGGCCATCCAGACAAGTTGGCTGACCAAATCTCCGACGGCATTCTCGACGCCATCCTCACTCAAGACCCCATGAGCCGCGTCGCCTGCGAAACCATGGTCACCACCGGCGTCGCCATCGTCGCCGGCGAAATCACCACCAAGGCCGTGATCGACTATCAATCCGTCGTCCGCCAAGTCATCAATGACGTCGGCTACACCGATGACCTCTCCGGCATCTGCGGCGATACCTGCGCCGTCATGATCTGCATCGACAAGCAAAGCCCCGATATCGCCCAAGGCGTGAACAACGACGAGAAATCGGGCAAAGACATCGGCGCCGGCGACCAAGGACTCATGTTCGGTTATGCCTGCGATGAAACGCCGGAACTGATGCCGCTGCCGATCGCCCTCTCGCATCGCATCACCAATCGCCTGACCGAAGCTCGCAAGAAGAAGGAAGTCAATTGGCTTCGTCCCGACAGCAAGAGCCAGGTCACGATCGAGTATGACGAAAACGGCCCCATCCGCGTCGACACCGTCGTCGTCTCCACGCAGCACAATGAAGAGGTCACGCACGCCGAAATCCAAGACTTCGTGATCAACAAGATCATCCAGCCAATCCTCCCGGCGCACCTCGTCCAAGGCGAGATCAAGTATCACATCAACCCCACCGGCCGCTTCGTGGTCGGCGGACCTCACGGCGACTGCGGCCTCACCGGGCGCAAGATCATCGTGGACACCTACGGCGGCATGGGCCGACACGGCGGCGGCGCCTTCAGCGGCAAAGACCCAACCAAGGTCGATCGCAGCGCAGCCTACATGGCCCGCTACGTGGCGAAGAACATCGTTGCGGCCGGCCTCGCCGATCGCTGCGAACTCCAACTCGCCTACGCCATCGGCGTCTCCGAACCGGTCAGCGTCCACGTCGACACCTTCGGCACCGGCAACGTTCCCGACGCCAAAATCTGCGAACTCGTCCGCGAAAATTTCCCGCTAACCCCGCGCGGAATCATCGACCACCTCAAGCTCCGCCGCCCGATCTACCGCAAGACGGCTGCAGGTGGCCACTTTGGTCGCGATGATGCGGACTTCACTTGGGAAAAGACGGATAAGGCTGAGTTGCTCGCGAAGGCAGCAGGAACGACGGCGATGGCGGCGGCTGCTAAGTAAGCTGCGTCAGTTCGAGCTTGAAATCTCTGAAGGCCGAGGGCATTTGCTCTCGGCCTTTTTTCGTCCTCGCTCCTGCGAACCTTCAATTTCGCATTTCGCCTTCAATTAACTACTCGCGCACTGGGGTCGGGAAAAATGTGGTTGGCGCAAACGTGGGAGTCTGAAAATAAGTCGTCCAACGGCATTCAAGGTCGCTCATCAAAAGATGGCGAAAGCCCAAATGGTGATGCGCAACGATCTGGCATATCTGCTGAAGTTCGCCGATCAGAGTAGAAGAAATAGAAGGGATCGAGATGGCTCGCCGCGCACCACCTTCAGCGATCCAACCTCCGGAACCTAAAATCGACATTTCCAATTCAAGCTGGTCGCTCTTGCAAACTCTCATTCCTAGCGCCGACTTGGCCCAATCCGCCGCGAGTTCAATATCGTCATCACTCGCAAACCGGGGCCATCTTCCATTTCCGGAGTAGAAAGGTTCACCAAAGTGCCGCACCCATTGCTTCTGCAATTTCCAAAGTGGCCGACCTTCTAACCACGAAGATTCGACTTTGAATTCCGCCAGCCTTCCAACCACTAGCTCTAGATCACTCTCGAAAATCGCTCTCCTGTTCACATAGTTGAGAATTGTCTGCGCAACATTCTACCAAACCTTCCCCAACTCCAACCCCGGCAACTCCGGATCACTGCGCACCGAAGTCGGATTCTAAATCCGCTCCACTTCCGCCACCGAGTAGAACTCTAATCCTACCTTGCAGCTGACCAAATCGTGACACCTGCTAGTAAAGATCGCTTATCTAGTGAAATCCGCTAGTCAAGCAAAGTTTACTAGCGAAATGGTTAATTCTCGCCCAAAAAGCACGAGCCAAGCTTGTTTTTGTCGATTCTACGGTAAGCCAAAGCCGAGGCGATGCGATTTCGTTTGGTGAAAAGGGATAAGGCAACACTACTTGCCAATGCAGCTGGGACGACCGCGATGGCGGCCGCTGCGAAGTAAGCCCGATTAGGTCGAACCTGAAGATTCAAAAGGCCGAGAGCATTGGCTCTCGGCCTTTTTTTGTTCTTACGCGCCTTTCGAATTCACCTGCCGATCCCTCCTCGGCAGCCTTCTTTATTTGCGACTTCACCATCGCAAAAATCTCATCAACTACTTGTTCTGGGTCTTTATCGCCAATCACTCGCCAAAGGCGACGGTTCCAACCACGACTCACTCTCAAGTCCCTCGGATGGCGATAGTTCGTAGCAATCCCATAAATTGCCGATATCCGCCGACGAAGTGCGAAGCCATCGTCTATTTCAACGTATTCAACCCACTCAGCTAGAGTCCAAATGTTTCGATTGAAGATAAAATCATCAGCAATGGATTCGAAGCTGACCGGACAACAAAATCGCCACCAGTATTCTCGTAAAGTCTGCATGTGGCCGATTCCAATTTGTTACTTCTTACTCGGCTATTGATCACTCACCAAACCTTCCCCAAATCCAACACAAACCCCGGCAACTCCGGATCACCACTCACCGAACTCGCATTCTCAATCCGCTCCACATCCTTCCGCGGCCGATAGATTTCCACCGAGCGCGTTTCCGGATCAATCAGCCAACCAAGACGCACCCCAGCGTCGATATATTCTCGCATCTTATCCTGCAAATGCGAAATCGAATCCCAGCACGAGTTAAGTTCAAGTGCGAAATCGGGAGCGCCAACGGGAATTTTCTCTCGCTCCTGCGGCGTATAAGAATTCCATTTCTCAAGCGTCATCCAACTCGCGTCAGGAGACCTCACCGCGCCGCTGGGGAACTGAAAACCAACGCACGAGGCAAATGCTACTCCCAGTCCGGCATGGACATCCCAATTCCCCAACTGGACCGAAATGCAGGCGTTCCGTCGCCCCGTTTCGCCACCTCGTGGCCAATCAACGATGATGCTCCCGTCAGCATTCCTCTCAAATATCACCTCGGGATTGAGTTCACAAAGCCGCCAAAAATCCTCCAGCGTGCAAATCCCATCTGGCAATGGCAATAGCAACCGGACGGCGTTCCCAAAGTAAGCCACGTCCGACATGTCATCGAAGTCTGTCACCATAGACCTATTCCTTTATCGACTTACCAAACCTCCTTCAAATCCAACTCAAACCCCGGCAATTCAGGATCACCACTCACAGTCGTCGCACCCTCAATCCGCTCAACCGCCTTTCCAGGGCGATAGATCTCAATCGATCGAGTCGCCGGGTCAATCAGCCACCCAAGCTGCACACCCACTTCAATGTACTCACGCATCTTGTCGCGGAGCTCTCGCATCGTGTCCGAAGGAGATCGAAGCTCCGCCACGAAATCGGGAACGATCGAGGCAAACTGCTTCTGACCCGATTCGCCCAATGCGTTCCAGCGATCACTACGAATCCAACTGGCGTCAGGCGCACGAACCGAAGCAGCAGGAGCCGTCGGCAAGGTGAAACCAGCAGAAGGCCCAAATGCGATGCCTTTGCCATTTTGCTTGGCCCAAATCCACAACTGGGCAGAAACATTGAGTTCCTGCCGTCCTCCATCACTAACCACGGGATTCATAATCACGACGCTCCCATCGCGGTTCTTTTCTATCCGCAACTCAGGGTTCAGCTTGCAAAGCTCCCAAAATTCTTCTTCCGAATAGACCACGTTCCTTGCAGGCAGCCGAAGGACAATCGCCTCGCCGCGACTTGCATCCATCTCCATCACTGACATATCAGTTGTGCTCGCCATTTCCTCGTCTCCCGCTAGAGTGCTGACCTATGAGCATACCGCGCCCAAATCAACGATGCGAATTCGATCCGATTCGTCAAAAGTCAATTTACCCCGCTCCTTCCCTCACAATACCGCCTCGGCGTCAAACCGGTCTCGCGCTTAAAAGCCGCCACAAAAGCACTCGCCCCCTGATACCCACACGCAGTCGCCACAGTGCTAACTTTCTTGCCCTCAGCCAGCAGTTGCGTCGCCCGGAGAATCCGCGCCCGCGTGCGCCACTGTTCAAAAGATAGCCCCGTCTCGCGCGGAAAGAGCCGCTGAATCGTCCGCGGGCTCGCCCCCTGTCGACGACAAAGCGCCTCCAGCTTGCGATCGTCGCCCGGCTTCTCTTGCAACATCGCCGCGATCCGCGCCGCCCGCTCGTCGCGCGGCCAAACCAGCTCCAGCGGCGCCTTCGCCGACGCGGCAATCTCATGCCGCATGAGTTTCGCGATCGCATCCTGCCACGCCACTCGGCGATCAAGCATGCCCGCCGCGCACGTCCGCGTAACGAGCTCCGCCAAAAGCGACCCCAAACTAATCAGCCGACAATCGGTTGGCAGTCCGCTCGGTGACCGACGATTTTTCGACGCCCGCAAGTAAACCATCTGAAGCTGCGTCGAACTACAAACCTCTAGCTCCGCTTTCACCTTCTCAGGCAACCAAACTGCATTCCGCGAAGGCGTCGACCAATCCCCATTCGGCGTCCGCACCACCAAAACCCCCGACGCCGCCAAGATGAGCCGGTGCCAACCCACCGTCGCCGAAGTCGTCCGCACACCCTTCTCACACCGCACCGCCATCGTTCGAACGGTGAGCCATCGCTCATCATGTGGCGTCAAAGGTGGATGGCGTGTATTCGACATTACTTGTCATAATAGCTTCTATACGCCACTGGAGCCAGTTATTAGGCTCGCTACCTGGAAGTCCCTTTTCTTGCGTGGAGTCGATCGATGACCAATCACCTGGCCCATTTCGCCGTCAGCGCCGAAGATACCCAGCGCGCCATGAAATTCTATGAAGCTGTCTTCGGTTGGGGATTCGAGCCCTACGGTCCTCCAGGCTTTTACATCCTTCACACCGACGGACCAGGAAAAGGAGGCAAGGTCATGGGCGCACTCCAAAAACGTTTCGAGGTCGTCCCTGGCGTTCATCTGAACGGCTATGAATGCACCATTTCCACACGAGACATCGCAAAGACGGCCGAAGCCGTCGAGCGCGCGGGCGGAAAACTCTTAATGCCCAAAGCGGTCATCCCCGGCGTCGGCGCATTAATTCGCTTCGCCGATAGCGAAGGCAACGTCGTCTGTGCCATGCAATACGACGATCCAAACCTCTGATTTAAAGCCAGTCGCAAAAAGAGTGGAAAACCTAAAGCATTCCATCCCAACATTGATTAGCAAATCGATGGCAAACAAAGTTAGAAAATATTAGCCACAAAAGGCGCCACTCCTCTGAAATAATGACGTGAGCAGCGAAGGCCCTTCGCCCGAGCTGCCTGCCTCATGGGGGAGTCCGCAAATGCCGTTCAAACAAGCATTCAAACCTGGCCACCTTGGCCATCATGTGACCATGTTGCCCCAGGGAGAGGGTATTTTGGCCATCTTGGCCGCCTTGCAAAAACAAGCTCTTTTTCGAAACCACTTCTGCACCTGCAATTGCGCCCGAATCTCGCCACCAACTGCCACCATCGCCACCGACACCGAGAGCTCGCCACCACCGCCACCCGCCACCAACTTCAACAAGCCCTTTTTCCTTCCAGGAACCCAGCATGTAAAATCACACACAGCCGACCAACCGTTCGCAGGAGAACAACATGAAAACGGCCACCCTTTGCTTATTCGCCGCAGCAGTCCTTCCTACCTTTGTCCCCGTTAGCGCCCAAGAAACGTACGGCCAGCAGATCCAAGCCTTCATCAACGCCCGCGAGAAAAAACTCACCGCCGAAAACGGCTGGCTCTCCCTCGCCGGCCGCTTCCCGCTCAAAGAGGGCCGCAACACGATCGGAACCGGCGAAACCAACGACGTGGTATTTCCCCAAGAGCTCCAGCGAACCGGCCCCGAACAACTCGGCGCCGTAATCGTCGATTCCACGAGCAAAAAAGTGATCCTAAAACTCGCCAGCGGCGTCACGATGACAAGCGAAGGCAAGCCATTCACGGCCGAGCATGAATTCACCATCGCCGACGACAAAAAAGATTGGGTAACTCTCGGTCGCCTCAGCTTCCACATCATCGACCGCGGCGGAAAATACTTCCTGCGATTGGCCGATAACGAGTCCCCCGTGCGAACCAAATTCCCCGGCGTCATGTGGTATCCGCCGAACGAAGCGTTCAAAGTTGACGCCAAATTCACACCCGCCAAACTCGGCGCCACGCTCCCCATCGTCAATGTGCTCGATGAAGAGTCGCAACAACCACTCGCCGGCCAAGTCGAGTTCCAGCTCCGCGGCGAAACCTTCAAACTCGATGCCATCAAAGAGGGCGAAGGCCTCTTCCTCATCTTCCGCGACGAAACGAACGGCGACACGACTTACGAATCCGGGCGATTCATTGACATTGACAAAACGCCCGCTCCCGGCGCGACATTCACCCTCGACTTTAACAAGGCCTACAACCCGCCCTGCGCGATTTCAAAATTCACAACTTGCCCAATACCTCCAAAACAGAACCATCTCAAAATCAAAATCGAAGCCGGAGAACAGCGCAGGCGTAGCCCATAGTTGAAAATTTCAATCCCACCGTGCGGATTGCCGCCGTTCGCCTGTGTCCGATCGCTCGTTCAGACTAGGATGCCCGCCCCAGTTCATTCGCATTCAGTTCATTGGCATCCAGTCCGACCGAGAAAGTCCGCTTCATGTGGCTCAAGAGTAAGAACGTTCAACGCCTAGGCGGCGGGTGGTCGGAGCGATTTGGATTGCGATTGTGGTCGAAGCTCCAAATGTCGGCCCTCCGCGCTCGCAATGAGCCTCGATACACCACGAGGAACGCTCGCTCCTTAGCGCCTGGGAACAATACTTCCTTTACGCCACCGCCCGCGCTCAAGCTAGTTTCCCCGCCGCGATGGCCGAAGTTGGCGTGTTTCGCGCAGGTTCCGCGCGACTGATCTGCGAAGTGAAAGAAAACAACCCCTTCTTTTTGTTCGACACCTTTGAAGGCCTACCCGAATCGACGAAGGAAGAT
>JBKJSI010000337.1:0-4138 GCA_046595915.1 Pirellulaceae bacterium | reverse complement strand
ACGCGTTTGAGGTTATCGCGGCCGATAGCAAAGGTTCCATCGCGACGTGGCGCGACTTGAGAGCCGAAGCCGGTGAAATCATCCACCAGAAGCGAACCATCGTTCTCCGCCGCGCGGAGTTCATATTCATAGACGCCGTGACGTAGAAAGACGTTGCCTTTGTCGCGCGTGATGCGGGCCCACCGTTCGCCATTTTCGTTAGCGTATAGCCCAGCAATTTCCTTGGCTCGCTCCGGCGCGATCTTCGATGTCATGCGATATTCAGGCAGCGGCTTGCCATCTTGCTTGGCGAGCATGAGTTGCAAGCCATATTCGGCAATGCGCCCGACGACGCCGTTGGCGCCATCGACCGCCGCAACGGCGGCGACACCGAGTTTGCGATCAGGCAGCGCTTCGAGCTGAGTGGAGAATCCATAGACCGCGCCGCCGTGGCCGATTTGCTGATGGCCATCAAGCGTTTGCAGCATGAAGCCAAGCCCAAAACTTTGCGGGCGACCGTTTTTATCCTGAATCGGCGTCATCATTTGCTTGAGGCCAGCCGGGCTAAGGATTTGGCCCCCTTCATATTTTCCTTCGCGAAAAAGGCAGCTCATGAATTTGCCGAGGTCGACCACACTGGAATACATATTGCCAGCGGGACCAGTGCCGAGAAGAAAAGTCGGCGCCTCAAATCGACGCCCGTCATAGGTTCGCATGTAGGCGGTGGCGAGATGTTCCTTCACGACCGGCGTGAGATCAAAACTGCTATTCGTCATGCCAAGCGGTTTTAAGATCGACGCTTCGACCTGCGCCGGGTGCGACTGTGTGAGCTGCTTTTCGAGCACCTGGCCCACGACAGCGATCGCAGCGTTGGAATACTTCGTGCGTGCGCCGGGCTCGTAAACAAGCGCTGTGCTGTTCAGGCTCGCGACGGTCGCGTCGAGCGTGGGATTCGTCGGATCAAAGTAATGCCCCACAGGCGGCTCGCGGACGAGGCCGGAAAAATGCGACATCAACCTCCGCAAGGTAATGTCGCCGCCAAACGTGTTTTTTGGTTTGAATTCCGGCAAATATTTTTGGACCGGCGCATCGAGGTCGACTTTGCCCTGCTCGACGAGCTGCATCACGTCGATGTCAGTAAACAGTTTCGAGACAGAACCAACACGGTAGATCGTGTCGGCGGTCGCGGGCTTCTTCTTCTCTTTATCTTCAAAGCCAAAACCCTCGGCCCAAACTTGCTTATCGCCATCGACGAGCGAGATCGAAAAAGCGGGAAGATTTTTCTGTTCGACTTCGCGTTCAATGACCTGCTTGAGTCGCTCGATCACATCCGAATAATCCGTCGCGACGCGCTGATCGGTGACGATGCCCAAAATCGCCTCGGCAATCTTCCCCACCTTCGCCGACTGCAGGTTGCACATCACAGCCACCGTGATGCCACGGCCCGGCACGGCCATGCAATAGGTCGCAGTTCCGGCCTGACCACCACTATGCGACACGATCGGCATCTCGCCAAACTTGCCAATGCCCCAGCCAAGACCATAACCTGTCGGCTTGCCTGCCGTCGTCTTCTGCTCGGCCCACATCTGCGCGAGTGAGGCCGACGTGAGCAGCTTGCCGCCATTGACCGCACTGGCGAAGCGAACCAAGTCAGAAGAAGTCGACAACAACCCACCGCCGGGGATCTTCATGCTCGTGTCATGCAGTTCCGCATTCACGACCTTGCCAATAAGACTGTTGGGCAGGCCGATAAGCCGCGCCCGTTGCGGCGCGAGCAGCATGTAGCCCCGAGTGCGACCATCAATGATTGCGAAGGTGCTATCCTCAACAGTCTCCTTCATCCCCACCGGCTCAAGCACATGCTTCTTGAGCAGCGACATAAAATCGTCGCCGCCGGCCTTTTCAATCACGCCGCCGAGTAAGTTGTAGCCAAAGCTCGAGTAAAGATATTTGCTGCCCGGTTCATGGAGCAATTTGTCTTCAGCAAAATAGGCAATCGCCGCGTCGGTATTGGCATAGTGCTTCGGGCTACTCGATTCAAACGGATCATCCTTGTAATGCCGCACGCCGCTCAAGTGAGCGAGAAGTTGCCGCGTCGTGATCGGCCACTCTTTCTTGGGGTAAGCCGGATAGTAATCCTGAATCGGCTTATCGAGATCAAGCTTGCCTTGATCCACCAAGATCATGGCGAGTGCAGCGGTCATCGTCTTGGCGATCGATGCCGTTCGGAACTTCGTCCGAGCGGTTGCCTTGACATGATTTTCGATGTCCGACTCGCCAAAGGCATTTTCGTAGGCCAGCTTGTTATCGAGCCCGACCGCGATGGAGACGGCGGGGATCTTGCCATCAGTCATCGAGCGAGTTATGAGCTTTTCAATCTCGGCAATTTTCTCGGGCGAAAGCGATCCAGGCGCTTTGTCTTGGGCCAAAGCAAAAACTGGCAAGAGAGTCAGGGCAACCGACAGGATGATTCGCAGCACGATGCAATTCCTGAGAAGCGGGGCTATAGGTCGGGGCTGATTATGGCCTTCGCCATCGCGAAGTTCCATCCTGCGCATTTCAGGAAATGATTCGCCCAAGGCCGCCAGAAAAATCGCAACTCTAAGACGCCACCGCTAGCGCAGATACCGGCGGATAAATGTAAGCCCCATCAGTGCCGGTGCCGCCAATCGAAGTTCCGCGAAATCGCGTCGGCCTGCGTTTGGGAGAGCTGTCACGAATACGAAGGGCTTCGCGGGCGAGCGGCTCAGAAGAATTGATGAGCTTGATGTCAAAAGAATCGATCCATTCACTGGAGACGCTATCCATCGTGCGAATCACTTCTCCATAAGCGACATCGATGTTCCTCCCGTCAATTTCGTCAGACGCGACATAGAGATAGACACTGTCGGTGTCGACCGGAACTACCCACAAAGCGACCGACACAGGAAAGCAATCGTTGAACGCCCGAATGAATTTCGCGCCAGCCTCAATCCGTTCCTTTACCAAAAGGTCTTCACCCATGGGAGAACTCCATTAACCGAGTCAGTCAGTGCTAGAAATAAGTTTTCCGCGTCGTGCTGGTGGGAAAGGCGGTAACGACTCGCTTCGGACCAGTCTCTCGCGATCAGCCAGTGCTTTTTCATGAGCAGATTGGCGCCCATCGCTTTATCTCGCTCAAGCTTCAAATTGGCCTGTTTCACCAGTTCCTCGATGTCGTGAGTCCAGCATCTCTCCGCAAACTTCTTGTCTTCGAAAATAATACCGGTTCTTTCAATATAGGTCAAAACGCAAGACTTCAGTGCGCATTCCAGCGAGTATCCAGCTAAATAATAGGCGGCTGGCCATCTCGAAATGGCTAAAAGTTCACGAGCATCCTCGATCCGCTCCTGCGATAATTGTTGCAACGTGCCGCGGTTCAATCGCCTTGCTCCCTATGACGTTATGATGTCTTTATTGTGGTCTGGCGACTACGGTCTTTTCAAGTCATCAACCAGCACTTTTCGCATGAAGCCGCTCCCCGCCTTAATCCTGATTCCCAGCGCCGCGCTGCTGGTCATCATCTCCTGCATCGCCAGTTTCAGCGGCGAATCGCCCGCAAAGCAAATCGCTCAAAGCGAAGCCACCACCGACAAACCCCTCCCCGCCGAAGAAGCCGCCCGCACGATGCTCCTCCCCGAAGGCTTCAAAGCCACCCTCTTCGCCAGCGAGCCCGATGTCCAACAGCCGATCGGCTTCTGCATCGATGATCGCGGCCGCCTCTGGGTCGCCGAGAATTACAGCTACCCCGTTCACAGCGACAAGCCGGGCAAGGACCGCATTCTCATTTTCGAAGACACCGACAACGACGGCAAACATGACAGCCGCAAAGTGTTTTACGAAGGCCTTAATTATGTGACCGGCATCGAGTGGGGCTTCGGCGGCGCCTGGGTCATGTCGCCGCCTTACTTCTATTTCATTCCGGACAAGAACGCCGACGACATTCCCGATGGCAAGCCGCAGCTTTTGCTCGATGGCTTTGGCAATCACGCGAATTCGCACAACTTGGCAAGCGCGCTGGCTTGGGGCCCCGACGGCTGGCTCTACGGCACCCACGGGCGCACCAACTGGTCCACGATCGGCAAACCCGGCACGCCAGAAAAAGAGCGAAAGCGATTCGACGGCGGCGTCTATCGCTACC
>JBKJSI010000140.1:0-8140 GCA_046595915.1 Pirellulaceae bacterium | reverse complement strand
GTATTGGGGAGCGGTCGGATTACAAAAGAACGACCCCCGCGAACCCGCTGAAATGACCGTGACGAAATTGAAGTGTCCAATAAAACAAAACACCGAAATGAACACGCAAAATCCCACATTAAAAAAGCGAGAAAACTCGTGAGCGATCAAAATATGCGCCGGGAGCGACTTGACAGGTTAAGCTCTTTCAGGGAGGTGCTACCCCTGCTTGTTTTGGTGAAGGGCGAGGTGTTTTGAAGATGGTGATTCACGGGGGCTTCGGTAGAGCGCCCCCGCCACCCGTCGCTGTTCGGATTGATGGTTCTTGCGGCTGCGACGCACCGGTAGATGAGTACATCAACCGGTGGTACCCAAATTTGCTGGCGGCGGGGTGAGCGCTTTAAACGATGGTTTCGCGGGCAGAATCGAGGTTTCGTGCGCCCAAGTCGTCGATGACGCTGTAGACTTGCCGCGTTGCTTTATTGAGGCGTGGTGGAGAGGTTGGGGTGTGCGATGACTTTGAGCATTGTCTTGATCGTTTTGGGATTGGGTCTGCTTGTTGGTGGCGGCGAGTGTTTGCTGCGCGGGGCTGTGGGGCTGGCGACTTTGGCTCGGCTTACGCCTGCGGTGATTGGGCTGACGGTGGTTGCGGCGGGGACTTCGGTTCCTGAGCTGGCCGTGAGCGCGGTGGCGGCTTTTCAGGGGAAGGTCGATATCGCGGTCGGCAATGTTGTCGGCTCGAATATTTTTAATATTGCGTTCATTCTTGGCTTGGTCGCGCTCATCCGCCCCTTGGTGATCACGGGGAATACGATTCGGCTTGAGTATCCGGTGCTGGCCGTGGTCACGCTGCTTTGTGTGGCGGTCTGCGATCATGGGGCGATTCATCGCATGGACGCGGTGCTGTTTCTGGTCATCTATGTATTGTTCATTGCCTATATGGTTCGCTTGGTGCGAGGGCAACTCAGTGCGGGTGAATCGAAGCAACTGGAGGCGGAAGTGAAGTCGCTTGGAGTGAAGCCGACTCGTCCGCCGAGCATGTTCGCTAGCGCTGCGCTCGTTGTGGGCGGAATAATGTTGCTTGCCGGCGGCGCTCATTTGACCGTGACGGGGGCCATTGAAGTGGGGCGAATGGTGGGACTTAGCGAACGAGTGATTGGGTTGACGATCGTGGCTGCGGGAACGGGCTTGCCGGAAGTGGTGACTTCGCTGGTTGCCAGTGTTCGCGGTCGGGATGATGTGGCGATTGGCAATGTGATCGGTTCGAACCTGTTCAACATCCTGGGGATTTTGGGAATCAATGGGCTGATCGCGCCGCTCACGATTTCACCGGACATCGCCCATTTCGATAACTGGTGGATGCTGGGGGTGACGGGGCTGCTTTTCCCGCTGATGTTTACGGGGATGCGAATTAATCGTCGCGAGGGGGTTGGGCTGTTGGCGGTTTATGTCCTTTATGTTGGGCTGCTTCTTTACCGGTCTTGAGATGCGTGACATTCCAGCGGAATCGAGGCTTGAATTGCAAATCGCGAATCTTAGTCGACGGGTTGGGAGCAAGGGGTAGGTTGATGTGGTTTGTTGGAGCGGTTGCGTGAATCGGGTCATTAACCCTCTAAGGTGAATGGGGCGGGAGTGCGGTGGGGTCTTGGCCCAGGAGTAGCCGGAAGATGGTTGGGCGGCGTAGGGCTTGGCCGGTTCACATTAGTACGCCGATGATGATTGGGAAGAACCAGGGGTCGCCGACTCGGAGGTGGGTCCAGAGGGCGCCGCCGAGGTAGCCGGTGGTTAGCAGTGCGCCGAGGAAGGCGGTGCGCGGGATCAGGTAGAGGAGGGCGACGGTGATTTCGATTACGCCCAGGGTCGACCATAGGCTCTGGGGGATTTCGAGCTTCCCCATTAAGTCGGCTTTTCCGGGGAAGTCGATGAACTTGGGAACGCCGCTGGCCACCGTGAGGAAGAGGCCGACGAGGATGGTTAGCGTTCAGCCGGTGATTCGCAATGGTTTGGTGGGCATGGGTTTGACTTGGGGGAGTTGGGGGAAGGCGATCCAAAGCTCGCGTCGCGGGAGCGACGGCGGCTACGTGGGTTTCCCCTCTCCGCGCAGAACCGGGAACAAGATGATATCGCGGATCGATGGCGAGTTGGTTAGGAGCATGACCAAGCGGTCGATGCCGATGCCGAGTCCGCCGGCGGGGGGCATGCCGTGTTGTAAGGCTAGGACGAAGTCGTGATCCATTTTGGCCATGGAGTCTTCGTCGTTTTGGCCTTCTAACTGGGTGCTGAAGAGTTTTTCTTGGAGGTCGGGGTCGTTGAGTTCGGTGTAGGCGTTGGCGACTTCCATGCCGTGGACGAAGAGTTCGAAGCGTTCGGCGACAGTGGGATCGCTTGCTTTGCGCTTGGTGAGGGGGCAGATGCTGGCGGGGTAGTCGATCACGAAGATCGGGCCGACTAGTGCGTCTTCCACTTTCTCTTCGAAGACTTCGCTCTTGATCACGTCGGAATGCTTGCCGACGGTGTAGAGGCCGATCGACTCGGCGTATTTTTTGATGCCCGCTGCATCTTTGCCGCTGATGCCGGTGTGGGTTTCGAAGAGTTCGTCGTATGTTTTGCGGGCGAAGGGTGGTTTGAAGTTCATCGTCTTCTCGCCCCAGGGGATTTCATATTCCTGGCCGGAGGCTTTGATGGCGTCGCAGATGACCTTCTCGGTCAGGTCCATCATCGATTCGTAGTTGCCGTAGGCCTGATAGACCTCGAGCATGGTGAACTCGGGGTTGTGTCGGGTGCTGATGCCTTCGTTGCGGTAGACGCGCCCGAGCTCGTAGACCCGCTCCATGCCGCCGACGAGGAGTCGCTTGAGATGCAGCTCGAGCGCGATACGCATGAAGAGTTGCATATCGAGTGCGTTGTGATGCGTGACGAAGGGCTTGGCTGCGGCGCCGCCTGCGATGGTGTGGAGGGTTGGGCCTTCGATCTCGACAAAGCCTTCGCCGGCGAGGGTGTTGCGGATCGATTGGACGATTTTGGTTCGTTTGAGGAAGCGTTCGAGGACGCCTTCGCCATAGGCGAGGTCGACGTAGCGCATTCGCTGGCGCAACTCGGGATTGGTGAGGCCCTGATGCTTGGCTGGAGGTGGTTTTAAGGACTTCGTGAGGAAGTGGAGCTGTTGGGAGAAGATGGTTAGCTCGCCGGTTTTGGTGCGGCGGAGTTCGCCGTCGACGCCGACGAGATCGCCGAGGTCAAACTGTTCGGCGAGGGTCCAGTTGGCGTCGCCGACCTGGTTCTTGCCGATCATGATCTGGAGCTTGCCGGTCCAGTCGCTGATGTTGAGGAATTTGAGTTTGCCGGCGTCGCGCGAGAGGTAGATACGACCGGCGGCGCGGACCTTGGGGCCGGTTAGTTCACCTTTGCCTTGGGCGGTGAGCCATTCTTTGAGCGAGGCGGGGTTTTCGTCAATTCCTTCGGGCAGCGCGATTTTCTTGCCATCTTCGGCGACGAAAACGATTTCGCCCATCTTGGCGCGGATTTCGCCGATCATGAGGCGATTGTCGAAGCGCCCGCCCCAGGGGTCGTGGCCGAGTTCGATGATCTTGGCCATTTTCTTGCGGCGAAAGAGCTCCTGATCACCTAGGTCTGCATCGTCATTTGTGGGTTCTGGGGGCATCGTGGTCATTTTACTTCCATCCCCGCCGCAAGATCGGTTGGCGGGCTCCAGTTCGGGCCTAGTTCTCGTTGTGTGATTGTATTTTTGTAGGCCAGTTTTGCTAGGGCGTTTTATTTGACACAGGTGACTCGCCGAAAGTGCGTGTCAGACGGCAATTTTGTGAGTAAACTCTGGCGAGTCCTCGTCCAGCAAACTTGCCATTTATTGCCCTGCCTTTGGAGCCGCGCAAATGCGCCAGATGTCTCGCGTTTTGATTGTTTTGATCATTGCCCTGCATGTTGCGGTTCTTGCTCGCGCTCAGGAGCCGCTACGCGGCGAAGCCTTCATTCGCGCGAATTATACGAAGCAAGAAACCACGATTGCGATGCGGGATGGCGTGAAGCTGTTCACATCGATCTATATTCCCAAAGACACGACGAAAACGCACCCGATCTTGATGCAACGCACGCCTTACTCCTGTGCGCCTTACGGCCCTGATGCCTATCGCGGCAACATCGGCCCCAGTGAGCATTTCGCGAAGGCGGGGTACATCATCGTCACCCAAGATGTTCGCGGGCGCTTCATGTCCGAGGGCAAGTTCATTCAGGTCACGCCCCACATCGACAAGAAAAATGGCCCCAAGGATGTCGACGAGAGCACCGATGCTTACGACACGATCGAGTGGCTCGTGAAGAATATCCCGAACAACAATGGCAAAGTCGGCATGGCGGGCATTTCCTATCCTGGTTTCTATTCGGCTGCTGGCATGATCAATGCCCATCCCGCGCTCAAGGCGGTTTCACCGCAAGCGCCGGTCGCGGATTGGTATTTTGACGATTTTCTGCATCATGGAGGCTTCTTTCTCGCGCATGCTTTTAGCTGGCTCAACGGGAATGCTCAGGATATGAACAATCCCACGACCGAGCGATCGCGCCCGCAGCCATTGCCGACGATTGATGGTTATCAGATGTTTCTTGACGCCGGAACGATTGGCGAGATCAACAAGAAATATCTCAAGGACTCTGTTCCATTTTGGAATGACATGATGGCGCATCCCAATCGGGATGAGTTTTGGACGAAGCGCAATATCTTGCCGCATTTGAAGAATGTTGCGCCTGCGGTGATGACGGTGGGTGGTTGGTATGACGCGGAGGATCTTTATGGAACGTTCAATGTGTATCAGTCGATTGAGAAGCAAAATCCTGGCGTGAACAATGTGCTTGTCGTCGGTCCCTGGGTGCATGGTGGCTGGGCAGGCGGACCTGGCGATCGCTTAGGTCAGATGCAATTTGATTCGAAGACGGGCGAATACTACCGTGCGAATATTGAATTCCCCTTCTTCGAAAAATATCTGCAAGATGTCGATGTGCCTGCGCCTGCGGAGGCGACGGTTTTTGAGACGGGCACGAACACTTGGAAAACTTTTGCGACTTGGCCGCCGAAGGAGATGACGCCGAAAAAGCTCTATGCTCGCGAGAATGGCGGACTTTCGTTTGAGCTGCCGGGCAAGCTCGAATCGGGCGCGGACGAATATCTGAGCGACCCCGCCAAGCCAGTTCCCTTCACCGAGCAAATCTCGACTCGCATGGTCGTAGAATATATGGTCGAAGATCAGCGCTTTGCCGCGCGTCGGCCCGATGTGCTCGTCTATCAAACGGCGCCGATGACCGAAGACCTCACCATCGCCGGCGCAATCCCGGTTGATCTCTGGGTCGCAACGACCGGCAGCGATGCTGATTTTGTCGTCAAGCTGATCGATGTTTTTCCCGATAGCACCAATCGCCAAGATCATCCTGGCTATCAGCGGATGCTCCGCAGCGAAGTTTTTCGCGGGCGCTTTCGCAATAGCTACGAAAAGCCGGAAGCCTTTAAACCGGGCGAGCCTGCCAAAGTGCATTTCGATCTTCTCGATACGCTCCACACGTTCAAGAAGGGGCACCGGCTAATGATCCAAATCCAGAGCACCTGGTTCCCGCTCGTCGATCGCAATCCGCAAAAGTATGTGGCGAATATCTATGAAGCGAAGCCGGAAGATTTTCAGAAGGCAACCCACACGATCTTCCGCACAACAGGAAGGCCGACGAGCATCGAGTTGCCGCTTTTGTCGGTTGCGAAGTGAACGAATGGAACGTGCTCGCGTCGGTTCCATTTCGATTTTGCTGAGGTTTCGCAACTCGCGATGAGTTGCGATGAGATCAATCGAGGCTAGGGCCGAGACATTCTCCTGAATTGCTTGATTTCGGTACGCGATGTGCGTTCCGATGTAGTTGCACGCGCCTTGGCGGGCAGGAAATGAGGCTTTTCAAATGAAATGCATCAGTTGGCAACAGTGCAGCTGTTTCGTTTTAGTACAGATTCTGTTCTGTGCTGGGTGCAATCGTCCGGCGTCGACGACCGAAGGCCCGGCGGTGCATTTGATTATTCACGAAGACTACCGTGGGCCGATTGAGTTTTCTGAGACGAATGATGACGGTCCAAACACGTCGTCAAAGCAGAGTGTGCGAGTGAAGGTGTCAGATCGCGGCTATGCGAACATTGATGCACTATGGCGTCTTCAGGAACAAAAGGTTTTGGCCTCCCTCTCCAGCGGCGAAACTCTGAAGACGCATGACCTGAAAGCAAACGAAATCGGCCTACGAACGGCGACGATCTTTCGTGAGCATGTGGAGGAGCTAGAAACAGAATACTTCATCGGTGATCTCCGGCAGTTCACCGAATACTTGGAAAGTGAACATGGTGACTGGCGAGCCAACATGGAGCATAAGCGGCATATTTATGAGAGCAGCCTGGGTATGGAGGGCGGCGAGATTACGCGGGTGACAGAGGAAGCACTTTCGGGATCGCCCGCATGGGATGGAGCGGGAAACCCGCCTCTTAGTTACGAGCAATGTGTTGCTATTGCCACCGACGCCGCTGAGTCGGAGCGAATCGCCAATGCAGGCGGTTGGGTGCCTCACGTAGAACGAGTTTCGCTCGTAAATAGAGCGATGGGGCTCACAGACCAATGGTATTGGCATGTGCATTTCGATTTTTTTCCTGCATCGGGCGGCATGGGCGGCATGGCGCCGACTCTGGACATAATCGTTCGCATGGATGGCCGAGTTGTGCCGCCGGAAATTGGCAAGAACGACAATTACTAAAGTCGGTTAAGTTGCGTGCGAATCACAAAGACAATTGAGGTACAAACTTGGTCAAGCATTCGCTCATAGTTCTGCGGCGAATCGCAACTGCCCTTTCGCCATCGCTGCTTGTTGTAATTGTTCTTGGAATACTGAGTTTTGTGCGGATCGACTTGAAAGGCTCCAACGGTATAGTAGACACTTCCTACCCAATTCGAGCGAGCGAACTGCTTTTCCTCAGTGCAGCAGTAATGGCATCGCTCGGCAGTAGTCGTCTTCGCAGACTCGCGACCTGTTTCTTGATATGTGCATTGGCCACGCTTTTTGTTCTTCACTTTGTTGAGATGCACCGGCAGCGGGGTGTTCCGAGGTCATCCCTGATCACTTCCCTCTGCTCTGACTTATTCTCGCATTGGAACGGCGATTCGGAGCGGTCCTTTTACTATGTCAGCTGGAACCAGCCGGAACCCCGGTATGATGCCATGGGTCCCTATTTTGATTCTCTCAAATACTACGCAGCCTGGTGGATCGCCGCAGTCATTGGGTGTTCACAAGACCTCTTTCAGTGGTTCCGACGCGAAACCAAGAGTCATGCCGAAAGACGAAAAACGACTGGTTCGTGGAGCATCTCGCTCAAAGGGTTTCTGATTTTGGTGACGCTCGCGGCCTGGACCTTTGGCGTTTTGCAAATGCCGCTTGGGCGTCAAAGATACGCGGCGATTACCATGCTAGTGGTGATGACCATGGTCGCTGCAGTCTTGAGCGGGTTGCCGAGGCGCCCCGCATCCGCTGCGGGGAAGACTTGGCTGTTGGTGGCAGGCATCTATCTGGGATTTCTGTTCATCGTGCGCGGGGATGGACAAGCGGTCGACATGCTCGACCCTTGCCTTTCGCCAACCATGATCGAGATCGTGTTCGTTCCATTCTATGAGCCGGATGAGAAATGGGACTGGTGGTATCGAGATCGTATGGATAACTATTCATTTCTCTACGACGCTAGGGCTCGCGCCTATACTATCAATGGGACGAGTCTCATTTGTGTGTGGCTTGCTTCCGTAACTGCACTATTGCGTTATCGACTGGTGCGTCGCGAGGAGCGTGATTTACCGCTGGTCTCCGCCTCGCTGACTCACCCTACCAACTATCGCTCGATTGCGATTCGACTCTCAACTCCCATTGCGGTGTTGCTCCTGTTTGCCCTGCTGACGGTCACTGGATGTTTCCTGACGCTGGAACAAGGGGCGCATTTTTCGATGAAATTAACGGAGGCTGGATTTCTCGGAATTCTAAATAGCTCCTCCACGTGATCGTAGCGCTATGCCGCCTGTGTGTAGGTTGCTTGGATGGTGGTGGAGAGGCTGCCTTGGTGATCGATCCAATCATAGACCTGATCGAGTAGTTC
>JBKJSI010000130.1:0-6389 GCA_046595915.1 Pirellulaceae bacterium | reverse complement strand
CCGCGAAGAATTGCCGACGCTCGATCCGATTTTGCGGAGTGCGGTTTCGCTGGGCCGCCGGATGATTGATCCGCTATCGGAACTGGTGAAGATTCATCCCGCGAATTTGGGTGTGGGGCTTTATCAGCACGATATTAAGACAAAGCATTTGCGAGACTCGCTCGATGCGGTTGTCGAATCGTGCGTGAATTTTGTGGGTGTCGACGCGAACTCGGCGAGTCCTTCGCTTTTGGGTTATGTCTCGGGCCTCAATCAATTGATCGCGCGGCGGCTGTATGAATTTCGCCGCGATCATGGGCCCTTTCGGTCGCGTGAAGAATTTCGCAAGGTGCCGGGCCTGGGTGAAGCGACCTATGTACAGGCGGCGGGATTTCTCAAAGTCTTCAGTGGTGACAATCCGCTCGATGCGACTTGGATCCATCCCGAGAGCTATGAGCTAACTCAGCGACTATTGGAGAAACTGGGCGGATCGCCAAGTGACCTTGTTGATGGGTTGCCGAAGGCGACTTCGGCGCCGCCTAAGGCCGCGCCGAAGGATTGGGTACTGCCCGATGCTCCGGTTGCTGAGGCGGCGGTAGCGGTAGAAGAAACGACGGCGGCGGAAGTTGCTGTTAGTGATGCACCGGTCACTGAATTGGCGGAAACTGAATTACCGGTGACTGAATCGGCGGAACTGGTCGCAGAGACAGTTGCCGAGCCGATTGTTGCGACTGAAGTGGTGGCAGAAGCGGCGGTTGCGCCTGCTCCGACAAGCGCTGAAGAGGATTTAGCGGCTCAGCAGGAAGCTCGAGAGCGTTTCAACTCGATCACGAAGAAGCTGGCGAGCGTGGATGTCCCTTCGATGTCGAAGGAACTTGGCGTGAGCGAGATTTTGCTGCGGGATTTGATTTCCGCACTGTTACGTCCCGGTCGCGATCCGCGCGAAGACTTGCCGCCGCCGATTTTCCGGAAGGGCATCGTTCGGCTCGAAGACCTTTCGGCGGGAATGGAACTGCAAGGGACCGTTCTCAACGTCGTCGACTTTGGTGTGTTTGTCGACATTGGACTTTCGGATAGCGGGCTCGTGCACATTAGCCGTTTGGCTGATCGCTACATTCGCAATCCGCATGAAGTGGTGAGCATTGGCGATGTGCTGCGCGTTTGGGTTGTGGAAGTCGACGGGAAGCGACGACGCGTTTCATTGACGGCGATTCCGCCTGGTGGGGAACGGCCACAGGGGCAACAGCGCCAACAACGCGAGCAAAGGCCACCACGTCCACAGCAGGATCAACGACCACCACGACCGCCGCGTCAGGATGGTGCCAGACCCGAAGGTGATCGCGGGCAAGGACAGAACCAAGGACAAGGTCAGGGCCAAGGTGGTCGAGGGCAAGATAATCGTGGGCGTCAGGGAGGTGGTGGTCGACCACAGCGTGGAGGTGGCGGCGGCGATCGTCGGCCGCCTCAGCAGCGCCCGCCGCAACCAAGGCCGACCGAGAAGGAATACAAGAGTCAGCTTGGCAATACCTCTGGGCCAACCTACACGGCTCTTGAAATCAAGCAGCAGAAAGAGGTCAAGCCGCTGACGAAGGCGATGGAGGAAGGTCGCAAGCCGATGCGATCGTTCTCGGATCTCAAGCAGCTGTTTGAGAAGAAGACGACGAAGGATGAGCCGGAGACGCCTTCGCAGAACAAGCCGACGCCGCCAACCAATAGTGAGAACGGCGAGACGGCGACTTAGTGCTTACCGGTATCGCGCCCTTCATGAGTTCTCTGAAAGGCGCGGCGCCCGATTCGATCGATTCCAGTTTAAGTAAGCGGGTTCATGGCAGATTTTGAAGAGCGATTGAAAAAGGCGATTGAGCGCGGGCAAGACCGGCTGCGGGAGACGACGCAGCGCAAGCAAGCCGCTCAGATGACCGAGGAAGAGTGCAAACGAGTGCATCAAGGCTTTCAGCTTGAGCTTTCGGAGCTGATTGAGACCTGCGTGAAACGGTTGCCGGACTATTTTCCGGGGTTTCAGTATGAATTGATCTATGGAGAGCGAGGTTGGGGCGCGGGGTGTAGGCGTGATGATTTACGACTTGCTCGCGGCGTGCGATCGGAGCTCTTTTCGCGGATTGAGCTCATGGTGCGGCCCTATACGACGTTACACGTGCTCGATTTGGCGGCACGAGCGACGATTCGGAACCAAGAGATTTTCAATCGCAACTACTTTGAGAAGCTCGATGAAGTGAACCTCGATAAATTCAAGCAATTGGTCGAGGCTTGGGTGCTGGAATTTGGTGAGATGTACGCGGCGAAGAATTAGGGCAAGGCTCCCTCGACAGTGCGGTTTGGCAATGCCTCGATGACGTTCCGGCTCAAGGCTCTGGGCAGGTTTTTCAAGCAAGGTGAAATGTGGTTTGCTGCGCGGTACCATAGTGGTCCTCGCCACCCCCTGCAAAACCCTCTTCCTTGCTAGGCGTTATGAATCTCTTACGATTTGTTCCACTCCGTGTATTGGCGCTCTGTGTTTTAGTTTTGTCGATCGGCTGTGGTTCCTCTGACAAGCCGGGGACCAAAGCGACGAATGGATCGGCCAATAAGAAACTACGCATCGCCGTCATCCCCAAAGGCACGACGCATCAGTTTTGGAAATCGATTAATGCGGGCGCACAGCGAGCCGCGAAGGAGCTTGGCAACGTCACCATCGAGTGGACTAGTTCTCCGAAAGAGGATGACACGACAGGGCAGATCAGTGTCTTGAAGGGATGCATTACCAAGGGGATCGATGGCATTTGCGTGGCGCCGAATCACTCTCAATCGTTAGTCGATTCGGTCGAAGAGAGCATTGATGCTGGCGTGCCGGTGGTGATCTTTGATAGCGGGCTTGCCGAGGGGCCGGAGATTGTGAGTTATGTCGCGACGAACAATGAGAATGGCGGGCGACTTGCCGCGCAGCAGATGGCGAAGGTGCTCGGCGAAAAAGGGGATGTGATTCTGCTCCGCTATCGCGAGGGGAGTGAAAGCACCGAGCAGCGCGAGAAGGGCTTTCTGGAGGCGCTTGCCAAATATCCCAACATTAAAGTCGTTTCATCGGACCAGTATGGCGATTCGACCGTGCAGTCGGCCAAGCAGAAGGCGACGCAGCTCTTTGTTGCTCATGAAGGAAAGTTCGATGGCATCTTTGCGGTTTGTGAACCGAACGCCGTTGGAGTGCTTGAGGCGCTCGAGCAAAGCAATCTCGCAGGGAAAGTGAAGTTCATCGCGTTCGATCCAAGCGACCGATTGATTGCGGGAATGGAGGCGGACAAAGTGCATGGCATCGTGTTGCAAGACCCGGTGGAGATGGGGTATCAGTCGGTGAAAACGATTGTTGCCAAGATACGTGGCGAAGAAGTGAAGAAGGAAATTGGCACGGGCGAGCATGTTGCGACGAAAGAGAATATGGCGACGCCGGAAATGCAGAAGTTGCTGAAGCCGGAAGTGGTTGATTAAGGGCGCCCGCTCATTGTGAAGACTTCAGCCGCTCTGACGATCGAAAACCTCTCGAAACGATTCGGCGCGACCCAGGCGCTGCGAAGCGTTTCCTTAGCGGCAAGCGCTGGGCGCGTCCTCGCGCTGGTCGGTGAGAATGGTGCGGGCAAAAGTACGTTGATGAAGATTTTGGCGGGCGATGTGCATGCTGATCAAGGCGAGATGTCGTTGATGGGCAAGCCGTATGCCCCGCGATCGCCGTTGGCCGCGCGACTTGCGGGCGTCGCGATGATCTATCAGGAGCTTTCGCTCGCTCCACACCTGAGTATTGAGGACAACGTTTTTTTGGGGCGCGAACAGAGTCGATTTGGTTTCGTCGATCGAGGTGCACAGCGAATTCGGCTTCAGAAAGTGATGGCGGAACTTGGGCATCCGCAGCTGCCACTGCAAACGATCGTAAGCGAGTTGTCGCCCGGATTGCGGCAACTGGTGGAGATCGCGCGGTCGCTGGTTTTCGACGCGCGGGTCGTGATTTTTGATGAGCCGACGAGCTCGCTTCCACGCGGCGATGTGGAAAAACTATTTCAGGTGATCGCGGATTTGAAAGCGCGCGGAATCGCCGTGATTTACATCAGTCATTTCCTAGAAGAAATTCGCCAAGTCGCAGACGAGGTGCATGTGCTTCGAGATGGCGCGGATGCTGGCCGGTTTGAACTTGCCGGAGTTTCGGACGATGAACTCGTCAAACGGATGGTAGGTCGCCAAGTGGAAGATCTTTTTCCACGTTCGCATCGGAAATTCGGCGAAGTAGTGCTGGAAGTTGATCGCCTCAGCGGCGTCACTTCGCCCCGAGTCGCGTCGCTTCAGCTTCGTCGCGGAGAGATTCTGGGACTCGCGGGGCTTGTTGGTGCGGGACGCACCGAGCTTCTGCGTTGCATTATGGGTCTTGATCCGGTCGCGAGTGGATCGATTCAACGAGGAAAGATTCCATTTACCGGGGCTGCGCCTGCGAGGTGTATTGAGCGGGGACTAGGTTATCTTTCCGAGGATCGCAAACAAGAAGGGCTCGCTCAAAATATGTCGATCGGCGATAACCTGCAACTTAGCCGACTCTCGAAATCCGCTGTGGGTGGATTTGTTTCGCCCAGCAGCCAAGGCGCGGCGTCGCAACGATTGATCGATTCGCTGGCAATTAAGTGCCGAAATGCGAGGCAAGAAGTTTGCCATCTTTCGGGGGGCAATCAGCAAAAGGTTGCAATTGGGCGGGTTTTGTTTCAGGAGGCGGAGATCTTGCTCTTGGATGAACCGACTCGCGGTATCGATGTCGGAACGAAGGCGGAGATTTATCGCCTGATGGATCACCTCGCACAACAAGGGAAGGCGATTCTCTTTGTGAGTTCTTATTTGCCGGAACTCATGGGTATTTGCGATCGCATCGCGGTAATGAATCGCGGGCGGCTCGTCGCCCTTCGTGATATTGCTGATTGGACTGAAGAAGCAATTCTTGCGGAGGCGGTGGCCTGATGTCGCAAAAGCTGGTATCTGAAGTGATGCCTCACCGTCAACGAGGTAGGCTTCTTCCCGCCGAAGCGGGGCCGATCCTCGCGATGCTCGTGGTAATTGGCGTGTTCGCGATTCTCGACTCGATTTGGGGCTCGGGAAATTATCTTAGCCTTCGCAATACTCGGATCTTCCTGCAAGAATCGGCGATGATCGCCGTTCCGGCGCTGGGGATGACGGCGATCATTATCGCGGGAGGCATCGATCTCTCCGCCGGCGCCGCCATCGCACTCTGCGGCACGGTGGTGGCGATGGTGCTCGATAAGGGAGGCGGTGGCGTCCTGGCGGTTACCGCCGCACTGGCCATTGGGGCCGCTTGCGGGCTGATCAATGGCGGATTAATTGTGTCACTGCGTGTTATTCCTTTCGTGGTCACGCTCGGCACCATGACGATTTTTGTCGGACTTGCCCGGATTGGGGTGAATAGCGTTACAACAGGCTCGCATATCTCCCCGTCGCGCGAGGAGATTCCCTATTGGCTCGACAAGATGTGCTCTACGGCCGCGCCACATGAACTTTTTTCGGGAGTCTGGCTCCCACGGCTAACTCCGCCTGTTTGGGTTGCGCTCGTCCTAGCCGTATTGATGTGGATATTGCTTTATCGCACGATCCTTGGACGACATATTTATGCCGTGGGCTCGAGTGAAGCGACGGCTCGCATCTGTGGCATCTCACCGGCGTGGGTGAAGCTAATTGTTTACACGCTCGCGGGGCTTTTGATTGGTGTGGGAGGGATTCTTAATTTCGCCGATACGAAGCTGGGCAATCCGATGGGGGGCAGCGGATTAGAACTGGAGATTATCGCGGCCGCGGTAATTGGCGGCGCGAGTCTCAGCGGTGGTCGCGGGTCGATTGCCGGTACTCTGGCGGGAGCGGTGATTATGAAAGCGATGCGGAGTGGGCTCGTGCAGCTCAATGTGCCTGACTATTACCAGCAGCTATTTATTGGCGGAATTACGATTGCGGCGGTGACGATTGATCAGCTTCGGAGGAGACGCGGAGAATAAGCCTGAGACCAAAACCATGACCACACCGCAATACGAATCGATCCGACAGCAGCTTCTTCCTGCGTTTCCGAGTCCGGTCTCTGATCCGGTGCATGATGGCTATTTCGTTTTCTCGATGCTACGCGCGCTCGATCAGGTCGATTCGCTGAAGGGGCAAGCGCCTGTGCTGGGTGCGCCGCGTGATCCGGATTTTGCGGCGGCAGTTGCTGAGCGGCTGCCTGAGAAGGGGAAGAAACTTGAGGCGGTCATTCCTGATTTGGTGAAGTATCTCAATGGGATGATTCTTTGGGCGCATCCTCAGGCGCAAGTTAACGTCATCGGCTGCCCTTCGATGGCGAGCATTATCGGAGCGATTTTGCCGGCGATCTATAACCCGAATTTGGT
>JBKJSI010000120.1:0-8495 GCA_046595915.1 Pirellulaceae bacterium | reverse complement strand
GTCAATGCCACCGACGCCGCCGTGGAATTAATCGACACCGTGCTCCTGATTCCTGCGGTGAACACCATCGATTCGGCATTCGCAAAACAGCCGCTCGTCGATGCTTCCCTCCGCAATACCTTAGCGGAGGTTTACGAAAATCTAGGACGAAACGATCAGGCTCTCGCACTATCAAAACAAAGCTATGATCTGCGGAAAAGAATGATCGGCGATTCCCAAGTGGACACCCTGAGGTCGCGTTTGCAGTTTGCGACGGCGCTGGTAACGGCGCAAGACTTCGCCAATGCTGAATCTGACATTCGCGCGGTACTGGGCGAAAGCCGCAAGCAACTGGGCGACGACAGCGAGTTAACCTTAGAGGCCAACACCCAATTGGCGCGGCTGCTAAATGACCAAGGGAATTACCGAGAATCGGTGGCGCTGGCGCGCGAAATCTTGAAGCGCCGCCGCCGTTTGAACACTTCAGATCCCGAGGATGCGATCAGGATTGCGAATAGGCTGGGCACTTACTTAATTGATAACGGCAAATATGAGGAAGCGCTCACCCATCTAACCGAGCAACTTGAATTGGAGAGCAAGGAGTCCGAACCTTCCGGCGAGACGCTCTCGTTGATTGCCGTTGCCCATTTAAGGATGTACGACTTTTTGAAAGCAGAGCCCTACTTGCGCAGTGCGGTCGAAGTTCAACGCAAGAAACATGGAGAAGACCATCCCTCAACGGTGTCAGCTATTTCGATCTTAGCGGAGGCGCTGATGGAGACTCCAAAACTAGCGGAGGCCCAATCGTTGGGCGCGGAAGCACTTGAAAAAATCCGCCAGATGCGCGGCAAGGAACATCTCGAAACCTTGAAATATACGAACATCTTTGGGCAGATTCTCCTCAGGCAAAACAAATTCAAGGAGGCCGAGCCTTTCTTTCGCGAGGCGTATCAGACCGGCCGCCGGGTGTTGGGTGCATCGCACCCAGAAGTGATCGTTTTCACGCACAATTTAGCCACGGTACAGCACCGCCTGGGGAATTTTGTGGATGCCGAGCCGCTCTACCGCGAAGCACTTGAGCTCAATCGTCAGCGATTAGGGGAAGACCACCCCCACACCATCATTTCGACCAAAACCTTGGCCGATTTTCTACGGCAAATTCGCAAGCAAGCCGAGGCCGAGAAATTCTTGCGAATCGCGATCGAAAGTCTCAAACGAAATGCCGCCGGCCAGGAGACCGCGGAGGTAATTCTTCTTTTGGGAACGTTAGGCGCGGTTTGCCGAGACCAGGGAAAGCTCACCGAAACCGAGGAGTGCTTTCAAAAAGTGGTCGACTGGAATGTGCGCGTACACGGCTCTGAACATCCCGATTCCATCATCGCAACGCTGCGAATGGCAAGCCTGCGTGTGGCACAAGGAAATCATGAAGCGGCGATCGCAATCCTAACGCCAATGGACGGCAAAATCAGCCAAGTATTTCCCGTGAATGTCGGCCCACTACGTCAAGCTTCTTTGTCGGGACTCATGGGTAAATCCCGCCTCGCTCTGGCCAAAGAGGAGGCCGATTTCAAACTCGCCGAAAAGAGCCTCCTGGAAGCCCAAGGCATCTTCTCTAAATCTCGCGGAGATCGAGACAAAGAAACCATCGAATGGACCGCCGCCCTAGTCGATCTTTACACCAAATGGAACGAAGCATTTCCTAACACCGGCCACGACGCCACCGCCGCAACCTGGAAAGCAAAGCTACCTCCGTAGGCTTCGCCGTCCATCTCTGAGAAGTATGCAAAGCCCAAGCTGGCGCTCGTCAGCGCGATAGGAAAGACCGTGTGCCTTACCGCACGTGGATCACGCAAGGCCTGATTGAAGCTATGCCCGGCCGAAGCGGTCGATTATGACCAGATCCGGCAGACCGTTGTCGAACTTGGCGAGCGTTACACCATCGGGGAAATCGCGGTTGACCACTGGAATGCGACCCAGATTACCACGCAACTTTCCCATGATGGCTTCGAAATCGTCGTGTTCGGTCAAGGCATTGCGAACATGAACTCGCCCACCAAGAAATTAGAAGAGCTTGTGCTGGCCAGGACGCTGGCACATGGCGGTAACCCGGTGCTTCGGTGGATGGCCGGGAGCCTGTCAGTTGAGAAGGACGCCGCTGATAACTGGAAAGTCTGGTTCCATCTCGAGTTCCTTAAGAAGATGGCGTCGTATCTTGGGCGAGTACTCCTGACTGCGCATTCGTGATTCTTGACTTAAGTGCGAGGAGTGCTGACTTCTTCTTAACAAAGCCTCTTTTTGATCTCTCAACAATGAATTCGGATAGACTTTGTTCCAACAGCAGCAGTTCTTCTAGTTCGAATGAAATAACTATTTTTTTCTCCATGACTTGACAATCTCACAGGTGGTAGATGTAGCGATTCCTAACCTGTTGCGCCGAATCGCTACCAAAGCTTAGCATTTGCTCTGCTCGGCAGCCGCCCTGAAGTATTACTCCTTGTCGATACGCGCCGTGACATTCCGATTAATTGTTCCCATCGGTCTTCATGATTCCAGGGCGCTTCAGGTTTGCGCTATAACTGCATAACTTTTACGCTATGTGGATTTGGAAGCGAGGGCCATGTCACATTGCGTGACATTTGAACGACTGAAGATCCAGTCGCCGCAATACGCAGTGACTGGAGGAGATCTTTCTTAATAAAAACTCGTAATCTAGTTTTTCTTTTGTCGAATATGCACCAAATCGCCATCGAGGAATTCGTATGCCTTGGCGTTCTGCACGTACATGCTGCCTCCGTTATCTAGCAGAATGGCTGGGACGGTTCCATCGGTAGCAATCTTATGAATTCTGTAACTTCCTGAAGTATTTGCCTCATTAAGCTCAACTGACTCGACGTTTGCGATTTCCACGATCACGCCGTAATCCTGATTTGAAAGTGCCTTATTCACCACCGCGAATTTCCAAACATTGATCGCATCTTGCCGAGGTTTAGGGCGATAGATGCGAAGCCAGCCCGAGGTCAACGCACGGACGTCGAGATCCGAGACGATGACGGTTCGATTGCCGTCGACGTTCTGCTGGTAAACTTGATTGGGGCGGCCGTTATCGTCTACACCTGCCACGATTGAAGTGTGCCTTTCGCCGAAATTGGCATCGTCGAAGCGGGCACGGCCGTACTGAATGACATCTCCAGGTTTCGAAGCTGCATCAGGATTGGAATCGGACCAATCATTCCCGTTTGCAGTGATTAAGGTGATCAGGTCTCCCCACACGCGATCGCCGGCGCCAGGACTGTCGGCGCCGAGATCGCTTGGAACGAATTCTCCGCCACCCACTCTGAGCGCTTCGGCTGCCAAGTGAGAACTCGCACCGCCAGCCACTCTCTTGCCAATCTTGGTCTGTAAGAAACTGGTCATCGCGCGATCAATGTCTTGCGCCGGCGCACGCGTGTTTACTGAGATCATCGCGATCACCAATGCGATCGAGATCACGAAGAACTTCCTATGACGGTTCATGATTTGAATCTCCTCATCGAAGCCGCGAATTGGAATGCGAGCCATCTGAACTCTAGTTCCTAAAATTCATTGCTGCGCCAGAAACCTGTGATCATTTAGGTAGGCAATTTGCACTTGCAGGCAGGTCGGTCTGTCGAGTGCTCAGAACTCGCGAAAGAAACTCTTTTTCCGGTCTTGAGCTCCTTACGCCGCAAGAATTTGACAAACTGCAGCTGCGACCTAGAGTTTCGATGGTTTAGAAGGAACTGACCAACGAGACATCTAAAGGTAGTGAGGAGTTTTCGACGCGGTAGCGGGTTGTGAAACATGTACTGGATTCATTGCAATGCGAATTCACTTCCGATCATTGCGCAGTTCTAAAAAGCTCCAGCGTCGCGGCGCGACCGTCGTCGAAATGGCCTTTGCGGCGCCTTTGCTCTTTCTGATTGTGTTTATCGTCTTTGAGTTTGGTTATGCGCTGATGATGCATCATTTGATGCTCGATGTAGCCCGGGAGGGCGCCCGGATCGCGGCGTTACCGCAAGGCACGAGTGCAGCAGTCAATACCCAAGTCAATCAAATGCTCTCTGATCGAGGGGTTCGAGGAGCAAGCCTAAGAATTCTCATCAATGGCGCCGAGAATGACCTCGAAACAGCCGCCACGGGAGATTCAATTCAGCTTCGAATCGAGCTGCCTGCATCGAATTTCCTACCACTTCCAAAGCACTTTATCACGGGAAGCCTGATTGCAAATTGCGATCGGCGAAAGGAGTGATGGTCATGAGTGCTGTCAATTCCTGCAGAAACACCAAAGTAAGCCGAAACTCCGAACCACGAAAGCGTCGATTTGCGAAAACACGTCGCGGCGCAGCTGCGGTTGAACTCGCCATCCTTGCGCCATTTCTGATGGCGCTCCTTCTTGGTATTTGCGAAGTTGGTCAAGCGATTCGAGTGGAGGCCATTCTGGCGACCGCTGCACGCAGCGCCTGCGCCGTGGCCTCTAGTCCATCTGGAACGAATGAGCTCGCGTTCGCTGAGGTTCAAACGATTCTTCAACAAGCGAATTTGCCATCAGATAGTGTGTCGGTTCAAGTTTATGTCAATAACGCTCTAGGCGATGCTAGCAGCGCAGTGTCCAACGACAAAATCACAGTAACCGTAAAACTACCGACTTCGGCAACACGAACTCTAGCTTCGAGCTTCTTTTCATCTCCTAATGCGTATCAAGTCGAGACCACCACCATGTTGAGGCAATGATCCATTGACTTGCAGCGTGCGCGTTGCCACTGCACGGTTGTCGTTTTGGCGGAAACCCAGTCCGGTGAGAGTGAGGTAATTATGTGCAATTCAATTTTAAGGCGAAATAAACTGAGTCCGAAACGACGAGGGGCAACTGCTGTATTGCTGCTTCTGCTACTCGTTCCCCTTCTAGCATTCACCGCTTTTTGCATAGATATTGGTTGGATTTCGCTCACCAAGAGTGAACTTCAAAATGCTGCGGATGCCTCCGCTAAAGCAGGCGCAAGGCAATTGCTTGACCACTACACGGACTACCTTGCACCGGTAAATGCCGACCGGACTGGTGCGGTCCTTGACGCCCAAACTAGCGCCAAAACCTACTCCGCCTTATATGCAAGTTACAACTCAGCGGGAGATGCGCCTTCCATCACCCTTCGCTCGCAAGACATTCAAATTGGTTTTACGGATGCATCGGGCGCGTTCATCGCCAATTCCAGCGCCTACCCCAATACCGTCCAACTCATCGCTCGCCGTGATCACTTGGCAAACAATCCACTCAAGCTCTTCTTTGCTCGCGTTCTGGGGCGCTCCGATAGCGAACTTTCCGTGAATGCATCGTCCACTGTATACACGGGAAGAATTACGGCATTTAGCTCAATCAACGGGTACGGTAGCGGAAGTGGAAATGTGGGTGGAAGCACCAATTCGGAGCAAGGTGGAACCGGTTTTCGCTCCACGCTGCTCCCTGTTGCGTTTGACATGAATTCCTGGACAACATTCTCGAATACAGGCAAGTCACCAGATGGCGCCATTCACCAAAATAGTGGTGGATCAGCCCAGATTCAAATCTATCCGACGCCGCATATGTGCCCGGGGAATTTTGGCATGCTCTGCATCGGGCCTTGGACAAACAGTGATCGGGAGTATTCCGATTGGGTGCTTAACGGCCCCACGTCTAGTGACATTCAATGCCTGATAGATAATGGCTTCTTTCCTGTGAGTGAAGAACAGCCCAAGAAGTGGAAGGGAAGTCCTGGGCTTCGAAGCGCTCTCTCAACTGACTTTGAGGAAATCATCGGCCAACCTCGCCTTTTGCCACTTTTCAAGCCAAGATCGCAAGATCCCTATCAAGCCGCTTATGGTGTTGGCAGCAATGCCGGATATGACATCGTCGGATTCGTCGGCGTAATGGTGTCAGAGGTGACTGGCCATGGTGGCAACCTTTCGATCAGCGTGAAGCCGTGCAATGTGGTTGATTCCTCGGCGGTGTTTGACCCGAACTCGATCATGCCATTAGGTACTGAGCCCACCGGAAAATTTCTAACTTTTACCACCTTATCGGCAAAACTCACTCGCTAATGACTCGATCCTGTACGCAGCAATGCGAGCCGCACCAACGTCTTCCGTACGGAGCGGCTCGCATTTGCATTATACGAAGCCCGCGAGCCCTATTCCTTAGGGCAAATCGGGTAACTGCTTACCCATCGTTTCGCCATTTCACTTGCAAATTGCCATGCGTGACATAGTGTTTCACTGGGCGACGAATCTCGCGTGCCATGACTCACCAGGAATCCTTTCTCATGTCGTCCTCTCCGCAAGTGACTCCAACTGCCATCGAAGTGCGCATTCTCCGGTTCCTTTATGAACACGGCCCTTCATCTATCGATGACTTCTATGAGCGAAGCGGGTACAGCGAGGAAGGACACTCGCACTATTCCGCACTTGAAAGTTTTCGCGTAGCGGCTCAAAGAGGCCTTGTGGGAGCAGTAGAAACTACCCCTGGATCTGCTATCTACTATCACGCGTTGATCGAGCCAAGGGTATTAAGAGCTTTGCTGGTACGGAATGCGGTAAACGTATCTTTTGGAGCCCAGACCGAGGACTTTCGAGAGTTGATGGCTGAGTTTGCAAAGCTTCCGCGTGAGTGAACGAGTCCGTCCGATCTCCTGAATTGATTCTGTGAAGCGATCTTCAAATTTGTAGGAGCCTAGCTATGCGATCTCGCTCGAACCGAGTTTTGAGACGGAGCCGAAAAGGAACGATCATTGTCTTGGTGTCGGTCCTAATCGTAGTCTTAATCGCGATGGCGGCATTCACCGTTGACGTCGCGTATATGCAAATGGTCCGCACCGAACTGCGCGCCTCCACCGATTCGGCGGCCCGCGCTGGCGCAGAGGCGCTTTCGCGAACTCAAGATAAGTCTATCGCTGTTCAAACCGCAATTGACATCGCATCACGAAACAACGTCGGGGGGCGATCACATCGCCTCGCGGCATCGGATGTCCTCCTCGGAAGTGTGTCTCGTTCTTCGTCTGGCGCGATGGTGTTTTCGGCTGGCGGTACACGCCTGAATGCCGTGCGAGTGAATAGCAGCCTTACCTCAGGCAGTGCGCATGGTCCTGTCGGACTGTTTTTTGGCGGCGCGCTGGGAACCAAGCAATTTGCGCCCTCATTTTCCGCCACGGCCGCGCAGTCGGATAATGACATCTGCTTAGTTCTTGATCGCTCTCACTCGATGTGCTTTGATTTTTCAGGCGTGAATTTCCAGTATCCCAATATGTCGCTTCCACTACCTACGCTCTATTTGATGGCGCCCGATCCGAATTTGAGCCGCTGGTCCGCCTTGCGCGACTCGGTGAATGGATTCCTCGGCGTGGTGAGCTCTCTGAATCCTCCGCCAAGAGTTGGACTCGTGACTTGGGCGTCGGACATGCCGCCCACATTCCCTGTGATCGCGGTCGAATCGAATCTGAGTTTAGATACCAGCGCCATTCCGCAAGTCATCGCATCGCGCGGTTCCAATACTATGCTAGGCTCGACGAATTGTGCAGCGGGAATTGATGCGGGCGTCGCAATGCTCATGGCTGACACGCAACGACCGTATGCCAACAAAATGATTATCCTCATGACAGATGGACTGTGGAACCAGGGACGCAGTCCCGTTGCAGCTGCTCAGGATGCAGCCGCACAGGGAATTGTCATTCACGTCGTCACCTTGCTTCCTTCGGCAAAGCAGCCGGATATGGATCAAGTGGCGCAAATCACTGGCGGCACTCACTATCACGCGGATGATCGTGCGGCATTGATCAAGGCATTCGAGACACTTGCCCGTTCAATTCCTGCGGTCTTGACCGAGTAATTGCGAAAGCACTCATTGTTGCTGCAGGGCCAACGGCAACTAAGTCTTTGTCTGGGTAAGGACTTCGAGCAAGAAGTCATCGTTCCAGGCGCAGCTGCGGCGTTTGTGAGTGGCGCCTCCTCTCCCTCAACCGCCGTCTATCAGCTCAGTGCGACTCAAACTGGTCAAGTGAGCGTATTCATCCAGGTTGGAATTAGTTTTGGACATCGTGTCCAGCTTGGAGTCTAGTTCCGCCAAACTAAGGACATTTCTGTCTAAATGTCAACGCGCATTGAAGGATGGGACAACAGCGACATACTCGATTTGAGCTTACCTGAGATTGCTCGCACTTCGTCTGGTGTCATGCCCAACTTGACACGACTTACTTGCCACTCCGTGAGGACTCCCTTCGAGTGGCCTGACAGCCACCATGAGAAGATTGCCGCCAAAGTGATCAATACGAAAATCGCCCGAAGCGAGAATCGGCGTGGGATAAATCGCCACCAAGTGAAGGTCGTTGACGGCTTTGATATCGCTTCGCGTCAATCTGTCTAAATAGCTCCTCCACGTGATCGTAGCGCTATGCCGCCTGTGTGTAGGTTGCTTGGATGGTGGTGGAGAGGCTGCCTTGGTGATCGATCCAATCATAGACCTGATCGAGTAGTTC
>JBKJSI010000095.1:0-4235 GCA_046595915.1 Pirellulaceae bacterium | reverse complement strand
GAACTACTCGATCAGGTCTATGATTGGATCGATCACCAAGGCAGCCTCTCCACCACCATCCAAGCAACCTACACACAGGCGGCATAGCGCTACGATCACGTGGAGGAGCTATTTAGTTCGAATCATCGTCCTCGGAGTCGTCTGGCGGATACTCTCCGTAAGAATAGAGAATCTCGATCCCGATCGGGTTATTTGCGGCGTCGAAGTCGATTGAGATTCTTGGGCCGGTGTAGTCGGCGATCAGGTCGTTGAGTGCTACGCTCTTTTTCACTATTCCGCCGCATTCTTCCCCGTTGTGAGGGTGATGCCATAGTTCCAGATACGAGGAGTACGTGTGACCGTCGAAGTGGCGGAGGACGATTTGCTTTGGATTTGATTTCACAGCGTTTTTTCCACAGGCAGCGTTGCATGTTGTTTGGCGCGACGAGAGATTGCCACCCGTCGAGTCCAATTACTCGGCGTCAAACCTTGGACGATCGAGATCGAGTTTGAGTTTTGTGGTGGAATCGAGTTCTTCGTCATTGAAGGAATAGCGGACCTCCATCGTAATTTGGCCTTTGGCGGGCTCTTTGAGGACGATGGTTAAGCCGAGGAGCTTGCTGATTACTCCGATTTCATCGCGAATACGTCTCGTGATTAACTTGGCGGTCTTGGTATCCAACTCTTGATTTGCCGAATCATAAATGCCAGTCGCGGCGACAGAGTAGCCGGCGGCGCACTTGTCGAGTCGGTGAAAGGTCGCGTTGTCCTTTTCGACAAAGACGGCCAAGTATCCTTCCTTGGATTGCCGGGCACAAAGAAGAGTTGCGGTAGGCGGCTTTACATCCTGGACCCAAGCGAGCAGTGGATCCTCGCTCACGTGCTTTTCGCTGGGGGGCTGCTTGGCGAGGCTTGCGAGCGGATCGGCAACCTTCAGGGGCAGAACTCCAAGAAGGCAAGCAAGAATCAACTTCATCTTTGTATTCATGAACATATTTCACCTCAAGTCGGTCAGTTTGCTGAGCGAATTGGCGGCGGTGTTTTCATTCTGTGAATCAAGATACCGCATAACACCGTCGTGCAAAGTTTGGCCGGCGGTCGGTCTACATCGGGCGCAAGATCTCCATCGAAACACATGGGAGCGAATGTTTGATTCCAATTTGGATGGAAAAGGTTGAGTTGTCACCCTGCGCGACTTATTCTAAAGCCGGAATTGGCCCTAGGTCGGAAAGTGTAACCGGCATTTGCTGATTGCCGCGAAACAGTAGCGTCCAACGGGGCCACGGGAATAGTGTAATGGCGCGATTATCACGGCAAGATTCAGTTTACGGTTGCATCGGCTGCTTGGGAATCATTGGCCTTGTTGTTGCGCTCTGCTCTGGAGTTATCTGGCTGGGTTCATTGGATTCATTTGAGGAAACTGTATGGTACAACGCCAAACATGAAAACACCGAAGCCGGCTACGAGCGTTTTTTGAAGAGATATCCGGCCGGCAAGTATGCTACTGAAGCTCAACAGCGCATCGACCAACTGGCGGTATTATGTCCGGGCACCAAGATAAAATGGGAAAAAGTAGCCGAGATAATGTTATGTAGCGAATTCTCTGTGGAGCACTGGCAAATCAAGGGCGATGTGAAAAGTTCAGATTGGTACGTGAAAGTAAAGGATACTGACGGTAGCGAACACAAGCTACCGGAAAATGCGCTTGGATTGCCATTCTTTGAGAATACGTATGCGCGCACGCAACAAGCATGGCTGGAGCTAGTTAAGAGTCGCGCGCCGCATGCAATTATGTCGACAGTTCTTATGGAAAGTGAGAGCTATCGAGACAGTGCGAAAAATGACGTGTTTAAGACTCAGATTTATCCGGTCCCAAGTCCTCCATCGCAATGAGATATTTGCAACTCGTTTACAAGCGTGTCCAGCCGTTGGGCGGACAATGAGCGCCCTTTAGTTGACAGGACCGTGGGACGGGCAAAACGCGAGCCGGTTGGCGCTAATTGCCAGAGAGTTTTGCGAACTCTCTGGTTCGATCAGAGAATTCCCCGACGCGCCATCGCCCTGTCAGGCATGTATCTGCGAGGAGTGTATGACATTTACTCTGTCCAATGAATCCGCTCGCTCCATGTCGGCATCCAAGGGCGCCGACGCCGCCAACGAAATTCTCCTCCGCCGGTTTGCGAAAACTGGCGACGGAGAAGCGTTCGCGGAGCTCGTCCAACGCCTCGGGCCAATGGTCCTAGGCATCTGTCGTCGCTCCATCGCCGACTATCAGTTGGCCGAGGGATGCGACGCAGGCGGCGTTTTTGGTGCTGGCGCGGAAGCCGGAGGCCGTGCGTGCGCCGGGGACGGTGGGTGGGTTTATGTATGGAGTTGCCGTTCAGATTGCCAGAAAGGCTCGCGCGATGACAGTTCGACGCCGCGCCCGTTAGCTGCTCGTTTCTGAACAATCCGAACCGCGCGAAATCGTGGGCAGCAATACCGATGGCGTGAATCGCACTATCTCTTCAAAGACAGCGGCGCATCTCGATCCGGTCGTGATTGATTGGCGCTGATCCTCGGCTAACTCTTCGCCTTCTTCGCCTGCTTCTTCTTGATTACTTTGAGCAGGTCTTTGGGCCGAACGACATAGAACTCGGTGTAGCCGCATTCGCTACAGACGTAGGCCGATACGGGTGAAGTCGCCCCGCCGCGAAAAATGAGGGCGTGCGGGTTTTCGTAGGCGGCCACGGAAAACTCGAGTTCCCCATTTCCGTGCGCCCGATCGAGCACTTTGACTTCGGACAAGATTTCTTTACAGCCGCATTTGGGGCAGGTCGAGTCGCGCATGGTTGAAGCTCCAGGAATGGAGCTCTTATCATAGCTGAAGCGTAAGGGAGGGAATCGACCGCCATTCCTCGCTTACGTTTCGGGTTGTGATTAGTTTTCGAATCACTTACGGATTCGCGTTCTTCGCCATTTCCGCGAGTGTCTTCGCCATCTGTTCCACCATCTTCTTCATCTGCTCTTGTTGCTGTTGTCGTTCGGCCGCCAGCTTTTGAAGTTCTTTCATTGCGAGTTCCTGGCTACGTTCGAGTTTGCTTATGCGATCAGCGGCGAGATCGCCCGCTTCGTTCACTGCCGCCTTCGCCTTTTCTTTCAGTTGATCTTCAAGATCTTTGAGCTCCTTGCGGCGCTTGATGATTTCTTGTTCGATCGATTCCTTTTCTTTTTGTACGGCGTCTGAGACCGCCTTCACTTCGGTCTTGATTGGTTCGACTACGGCAGCGGCGACTACCTTTGATGCGTCGGCGATGGTAGCTGTGACTTGCTGAGTGGCGCTCGCGATGGGCTTGCTCGTACCGCTATCCAAGGAAGCTGGAGTGACTGGCTTTTTGACAATCGACTGAGCCTGCTCGACTTTTTCGGGCGCGGCTTTGGTGATGCTGTTTTGAACCGTGGTCTGAGGTACGACGGTCGTGCTGTTGCTTTGCGCGTAAGCGCCTTGTTGTGTACTCGTCCCCTGTGAATATGCACCTTGCGACGACTGCCCCGAATTGCCGCTCTTTCCGTACCCGCCTCGGCTGAGCATGCTGCCCGAACCGCCCGATTGCCGACCGCCGCTCATTCGGCCTGCTAAACGTCCTCCATACTGGGGCGCCGCCCAGATTTGCGTTGCGGATAGTGCGCCTGCGATGCAGAGTGCGGCACAGAGGCAGCGATTGGAAGAAGGGGACATGGGAGAACTCCGCAAACAAAAGGGACCGGGGCTGCCCGAGCGACGACGGGTGGCCAGACACCCTAGCTGCGTAGATGCGGGGGATTTGTTACCGGATTAGTGAAAAGCCGCCATTTTGGCCGGTTTGCGGTGTGGTCGAAGAGCGGGGAAAGGCCCGGCAATCTGAGCCAGGCCTATCCTGCGCGCTAATGATGCGCGCCGACCGTGAGCGCGCAAGACTACAAGACTACAAGATTGGAAAAACAAGCCCTTTTTCGCATCCCGCGCGCAGGACTTACTTCTGACTCATCTCATGCACCATCTTCACCAGCGCGATCGCATTCTCGACCGGCGTCTGCTGATGAATCCCGTGTCCCAAGTTAAAAATATGTCCTGGGCGACCAGCCGCTTGATCGAGCACGGCTTTTGCCTGGATGCGGATCGTTTCTTGATCGGCGAGGAGAATCGCGGGATCGAGATTGCCTTGGACGGCTTTGCGGTGGCCGACGGCGTTCCAGCCTTCGTCATGCCGCACATGAAGCGCCTGATCGCCGATCTA
>JBKJSI010000080.1:0-5932 GCA_046595915.1 Pirellulaceae bacterium | reverse complement strand
CTCAGCATTGACCAAGCCGGCGCCACCGACGCTTCCGCCATAGACCCACTTGCCAAAGTCAAACGCGCCAAAACTCTCGGGGACCGGTTTTCCGGAGAGCGAAATCAGATCGGGCTTGGGGTCGAAGAGGTCGACATGGCTTGGACCACCATGCATGAAGAGCCAGATGACGCGTTTGACTTTGGCAAGTGGGTCTATGGCGGAAGCGTCGGTGGCGCCGGCTTGGTCAATGCTGAGCAATGAGGTGACGGCGGCCAGCCCCAACCCGGCGCCGGAATGGGCTAGTAGTGCGCGACGGGAAAGGGGAGCGACAGGAGTCATGACTCCCATGGTAAGCGATGGCGAAGCTACATGCAAAAAGGTGAATGAACCGAGGTCGAGGCTAATTGTCGTAAGAAAACGTGATGTACTTTTGCCCCATGTCCTTTACCAGGTAGTAGTCGAGTTCTTCCTGGAAGAGCGCCTTTTGCTCTTCGTCCTCGGACTTGTTCCCAGAAAGCGGAGGCGCCGGGTATCGGTCCTTCCAAAACTGATTGAACGCTTCAAAGACCTTGGCGCGGGCTCCTTTGTCGGTCGGTAGTGCGAAAGCGAACGTATCGGTCCCGGCTTTTGATTCCTCGTTCTTAGTCACCACGGCATACGCGCCGGTTGCTCCAGCGGCGGTACACTTTTCTCCGAGCGTTTTGAACGCAGCCGGGTCACCCGCCCAGAGTTGATATTTTGAAGTGTCGGCAAAGAACTCGCTCATGGGCACCATGGTCTCGCCATTTTCATTGGGGCCCTTTAACGCGGCATCGAATAGTCTGTCGGTCTCTTTGTGTGAGTATTTCTCGCTTTCATTTACCGCCACATCTAGCATCGCGTCGCAGCCAAAACTCAACGCGAGGGCCACAATCAATCCAACCGTTCCCATTTGTCGACAGTGAGACATGGCAGCTTCCTAAAGTGATTTTCGACAAAGGCCGTTCTTTGCGGCACTTTTGAATTCGCGAAAAAGGCGGGTCCGACGAGGGCCAGGTTTCCCTGGTGTCGCCGGACCCGCGGGCGCCCTCAGCCGAGAGTATAGCGGGTCACGTAGTCGGTTTCGAGAATCGAAAACAGCGAATTTTGCAATTGATTTTCAAATTGAAACAAGCGTTCGCAAATCCACTTAAGCCATTACCTCGCTTCAGTTTACATTGATCGCAAAATTGCTCGCTTGCGAAGCGCGTGCTCACGGGCCTAAGATCATCGCTACATGAATGAGCCTAATGCCGCCCATGCCAGTGGCGGCTGCGGGGGAACCACTTTTGCGGCGATCTTCAAGAGATTTCCGCTTGGGGCGTAGATTCAAGCTCGAACGGAGTGTTCGGTTTGAATCGGGGTACTTTCAAGCCCTAGCCCGACAGCTAACCTCGTCGGCCAGTTGCGGAGCGTGTCCGCAGCAGATTTGAAAGTGCATCTTTGCTCGCGCACAGCTTGCGCCCGCATCTAGACGCACGCCCTGGCAAAGTCGTTGGCCTGATGAAGGCCGTCGCTTGGGGCATTCGGACGTCAACTTTCGCGTGAATCAATATTCGCGAACGCACTAACGCTTGCCGCTGGGCGATTCCGGGAGGGATCGCGTATGTGGTCGAACTTTGTTTTTAGTTCGAGTGGGCTCGAACTGAGTATGGCGCGGAGGTTTGCGGGAGAGACCTTTCTCCTCGGCCAGCTGAGCGCCGTGCAATGGAATGTCGCGTTGGCGGTGTTGATTGGGGTAAAGCTCGTATTTATAGCTTGGCTCTGCGTGCGGCACATTCCCAACAACATGATCGGAGTGGTCGAAAAACTCTGGTCGTCATCGGGCTCCGTCAAAGAGGGGGCGATTATCGCGCTTTCCAGCGAAGCTGGCTTTCAAGCCGAAGTGCTGCGCGGCGGTCTGCACTTCGGCTATTGGAGATGGCAATATCGCATCCATAAGACGTCGTTTGTGACGATCGCCCAAGGCAAAATCGGCTACGTCTATGCCCGAGATGGCGAATCGCTGTCATCGCATCAGACGTTAGCGCGAGTGGTCCCTTGCTGCAACTTTGAAGATGCTCGTGGGTTCCTCGCTCAGAGTAGCGAGGACAAATCGCATGTTCGCGGCCAGCGTGGTCGCCAGCGTGCGATTTTGCGCGAAGGCGTGTATGCCATTAACTTGGCAGCCTTTGTAGTAATCGCCGAGGACCGTATCTTCGCGCTGAGGGCCGTGCAAGATCGACAAGAAGCGGTCACTGCGGCGCACTGGCGCGAAGAACTTCTCGAAATGGACGGATTTTCGCCGGTGGTCGTTGGACGCGCTTTAGAGGCGCCCGATCCTTTGAATCCAGATCATACGACGATGGTCGACAGCATCGGCATTGCGACCGTTCAAGATGGCCCTTCGCTGGAACCGGGGGAGATTATTGCGCCTGCGTGTGGCACAAATCCGAAGGATGAGTTTTATCACAGCAACTACCAAGACCCGGAGGCGTTTTTGAGCGCCGGTGGTCGTCGCGGTCGACAGTATGTGCCGTTAACCGATGGTACCTACTTCATCAATCGCTGGTTTGCTTCGATCGAATTGATTCCCAAGAAGGTCGTGCCGATCGGCTATGTCGGCGTGATCGTGAGTTATTACGGTCGCGCGGGCAAAGATGTTTCAGGCGATACGTTTCGCCATGGTGAGCGCGTCGGTGATGGGGAACGTGGCGTGCGACAGCACCCGCTCGGTCCCGGCAAATACGCGTTCAACACTTACGCGGGCAGCATTGTGCTCGTGCCGACAACGAACTTCGTGCTGCACTGGATTACCGGGAAAACGGAGACGCATCGTTATGACGAAAGCTTGAAGTCGATCGATCTCGTTACCAAAGACGCTTACGAGCCGCTCTTGCCGCTCTCGGTGGTCGTACATATCGACTACCAAAGGGCCCCGAGCGTGATTCAGCGGTTTGGCGACGTGAAAAAGCTGATCACGCAGACGCTCGATCCGATGCTTTCGGCGTACTTTCGCGATGTGGCCCATCGCAAGACGATGCTGGAGCTGTTGCATGAGCGCGATGTGATTCAAGGTGAAGCGCGGGCGTCGCTGCTTGCGAAGTTCCATGAATTCGATATCGAATGCGTGGATGTGCTGATCGGTAAGCCCACGACTCAGGAGGCGGATGGCAAAATCGAAACGTTGCTCGAGCAATTGCGGCTTCGTCAACTTTCGATCGAGCAAATCGAAACCTATGAACGACAATGCACGGCGGCCGACAAGCTGCGAACGCTCAACGACGCACGGGCGCAGGCCGACATGCAAACGAGTCTCACCAATACTCGGGTGCAAGTCTCGATTGTCGAATGCCAGGCGGAAGCCGATCTTGCTCGCGCCAGAAAGCAGGCGGAGCAGACGATTGTCGGCGCCGAAGCGGACCTCGCAAAATCGCGTCGCCAGGCCGAACAGACCGTTATTTTGGCGGAAGCCGGCGCGAAACAGCGCGAGCTGATTGGTCGGGGTGAAAGCCAAAAGGTGCTGCAAATCGGTATGGCCGAGGTCGCGGTGTTGCTTAAGCGAATTGCCGCTTATGGCGATTCACGGCTCTATGCGGTGAACGCGATGGCCGAAAAACTTGCCAACAGCACGCAGCCGCTGGTGCCGGATCGCGTCTTCATCGCGGGCGACCAGGGAGGACAAAATCCAAATGTCGCTGGCGGAATGCTGGGACTCTTGGCGAGCCTCTTGGTTGCTGAGAAGGCTGGCATTTTGAGTAGCCCCGATTCGCCGGAACTCGCCTCGCTGAAACAGATCGCAGATCGGTTGGCGGCGGACGCTTCCACAAGTTTGGAGACGCGGGACGTGGAAGTCGTTAGCTAGGGCGACGCACTCTTTTTGCGCTGGTATAAGCGCGGGAGAAGTTCGACCGATTTGATGGCCATGAACTCTCCGCCGGGAATGGAAATGGCGGAGAGTTCGAGCGTGACTTCGCCTTGTGGGCCAAGTTTTAGAAAGACTTTGTCGGTAACGCTAAGTTCGACGCCGCCGGTGGAGCGAGCTGAAGCAGTGATTTTCTCCTCGCCGCATTGAAATTGATACTTTCCTGCGGGTTCGCCTTCGGTGGTGGCGCTCGAATAGGTGAGATGGATTTCGTAGATCCCGGCTTTGCGTAATTTGAGTCGCCAAGTGATGCGATCCTGTTCTGATTTCCAGCCACCGATCACTTTGCCGATGGCCCGCTGTTCGATCGCGAGGTCTTTGCCTTCGAGAGTTGCTTTGTCGATCGGCAAGAGGAACCGATTGTCGGCTTCTTGGGCGATCAGCAGCGGGTCGCTAGGAGATTCTTCTCCTTTTAGCGGCGGAGGGTTTTCGGTCGTGGCGACCAAGTAGAGAAGTAATGCGGCGGCGCAAAGAGTGAACGAAGAGAGGATGATCGCGACCCAGCCGATAAGGCTGATTTTTCGGGGACTTTCTGTGGCAGGCTGCATCGTTGCAGGGTAACGGTCGCCAAATGCGATGACAATGGTCACGCTTCGAGATTGGCCATTGGGAAGTTGCCTAAGCCCGCGTTACAACGCGGCATCTAAGCATTTTCGCAGTTGCTCAGCGAGTATTTGCACGTGAGGTTCATGGATCATCGTTAAATGGTCACCGGGAACCACATGCAGATCAACCTGTTCGCAAACTCCGGTCCACTCATGTTGCGGATCTAGGCGTGCCTTCACGATCGCGTCCGCGGCGCGAATGAGCGAGATTCGACCGTCGTAGGGCTGGCTGTGATAACGCATCATCATGTGCATATTCGCGGAAAACAATCGCTTGATGCGCATCGCAAGTCGGTCGTCCGCATGAGCGGGAACGAGCCGCGCCGGCGCGCTGCGGCGGCGGAATTCGGCGAGTTGCTCGGCGGATTCCATTCGAACGACATCCAGCAGCCCAGATTCGCCCTTGGGAAACATTGCCAAAAGCACAGCGATCGCATAAAGCACGCCGCTATCCATGATCGCGAGCACTGCGACTTCTTCGCCCTCCGCGCGAAGTTGTTGGGCCATTTCGAACGCGAGGACCCCTCCCACCGACCAGCCGCCGAGAGCATACGGACCATGAGGCTGAACGCGACGGACTTCGGCCAAATACTCGGCTGCCATCGCTTGGTACGATTCCAACGGCGCTAGATCGTCATCAAGGCCACGGCATTGCAGGCCATAAAAAGGCTGGTCGGTCCCGAGCTCGTTTGCCAGCTGCATGTAGCAGAGCACATTCCCGCCGCCGGGATGAACGCAGAAAAAGGGGCGTCGGCTGCCCAAGGGTTGGATGGGGACCAGTAAAGAGCGATTCGACGTGGAAGTCTCTTCTCGGAGAAGTTCCCCCATCCTCTCGATCGTCCTTGCCTCAAACAAACCTGAAGTAGGCAAAGTGCGGCCAGTATCCTGCACGATCCGAGCTAATAGCGCCATCGCCAGCAACGAATCGCCGCCCAATTCAAAGAAATCTTGATTGACGCCAATCGGTTGGATGTTGAGCAATTCCTCCCATATTTGAACTAGTTGTAGTTCGAGGCCGTCGCGAGGTGAAACCACGACTTGCGCCGGCGCGGATGAGATCATTCTGTTTCCTGAAACTGCTTAAGCTCGTAGGGTTACAAGCCAAACATGATCGCTTGTCTGGAGCAACACGTCAAATCGATTCTGAACCGCCTTTTATTATGACTTTATTGCGACATATCGAAAGAAGCGACGTCATGGCGCATCGCCACCAAGGTTACGCCATGTTGAGCCATTTAGGGGGAGGATTGTCCCAATAGTGCGAACTGAAGCATGCGTTTTAGGTGATAACGGATATTCATTTTATAGAGACTGTAGCAAGGATGCTGTGTGTTTAGGCGGCTTGTTGGCGACGTGCGTGGTGGAGGGTAAGAGTGGTTTTTGCGCGGTGAGCCGCTTGGTGTTCGCGTTGCATGTCGAGTGC
>JBKJSI010000192.1:0-4252 GCA_046595915.1 Pirellulaceae bacterium | reverse complement strand
AAGTTGACTCTCAAAAGCCAGTTACGCAACATCGGACGAAAGCAGATCATTACTCGTACATTCGGACAAGTCCGCGATCCGGGTAGGCCGCCCCGCAAACACCGGGGTGGACGGCCGAGGCAATGATTTCCACCGTGTCAACGAGCCGCGGGCCGGGCCGGGAGAAGTAGGACGACCCATCGGCGACGAACGGTTGGCTGGTACGGAGTACCCGTCCGGTGGTGCTGCTGATACCCACCCTCATTCGTTTTCCCCGATATCGGTCGGTGGTGGTGGCTACACTCGCCTCCATGTCCGACGTGATCCTCGATGGTTGTTGCAATTCTATAGCCCCCAGGTTGACGCTCACTAGCTTTGGCATTGTGATCCGCCGGCCTGTGGTCTTCGGCCCTGAGTACTTCGTGAAATCATTCCCATGCTGGTTCAGCCATTTCTCGCCTTAAGTGCAGCAAGCCTTCTGAGCTGTGAATAACCCGAGTTCCGCGATGGGCGAGTCACCGAACATCTTCAACCGGGCGGCGCTGAAGCGGGCGCTTTAGCGATTGCAATGCCTGCTTCCGAAGTGCGTCAGTCGTCTCAGTTCCGCGGCCAGACCTTTCGAGCTTCTCTAACTCGCCGAGCGACCATTCGAAGTAAGATCTCGCCGAATCGACATTCGACAGTTGTAATGCGGCGCCAAGGCTGTTGGTCACCGAGATTAGTTTCAGGTCAATCGATGATTCAGGCTTGTGTTCTTTAGCTCTATGCAACTGGTAGATCGCCTGATGGAATCTTTCTACCGCCGCCTCATCCCGCTCTTGCCGCAAATGCAGCATGCCTTCTGCGTTAGCGATGGCAGCGAGTTCCAGCGCATATTCTGAGTTGTCAATTGCTGCTTGCGCCTTAAAGTATTCCCTAGCATCAGATAATGCCGCTATGGATATTTGGTGGATAGTTGTTTCTCGAGAATCATCGTTCATCACTTCATATACGATTTGAAGAATCCTTCTGTAGTTCGAATTCAGCTGCGTGTTCAATCGGCGCTCGTAACTTGCAAGACGATATTGCTGAAGGGCTAAGATCGATAGCCCGGCTGCGCTAAGTAGCAACGCGACCAAACTTCCGACAACCAAGCTACGGTGGCGCTTCGCGGCCCGCAAGATTCGTTCCGTCATAGGCGGCTTCATGGCTGTGATCGGCTCATCGGTAAGCCATCGCTCGAGGTCCACGCCAATCGCGCTCGCCGATTGATACCGATCCTGCGAAGAACGCGCCATCGCCTTCATACAAATTGCCGCGAGAGCGTCAGGAACAGCTCTTCGTATTGTTTTGGGCGGCGCACACGCCTGGGATTTGACCTTAGCAATGATCTCCCTTGGGTTGGCGCCTTCGAATGGGGCTTTACCGGTCAATAGGACGTATAGTGTCGCCCCCAAGCTGTAGACGTCTGTTGCCTTATCGGCTGCATGCGAACCGCTCGCCTGCTCTGGGCTCATGAATGCGGGTGAGCCCTTTATGGTGCGAGTCGACGCCGAGCAAGCGTTGTCCGGATTTCTGGATTCCTTGGAGGTCTTCTCCGCGTGAGAGTTTTCAGTGAGTCGTTTCGCCAATCCCCAATCAAGTACAAGTGTTTCATTGAATGTGCCCAACATGATGTTGTCAGGCTTTAAATCATGATGAATGATGCCGCGTTCGTGCGCGAACGCAATCGTGTCGCAAACACTAATGAGGCTGCGGATCAGTCTGCGAAATTCCGGATTTGCTCTGGGAAATCGCGCGGTAGGATTGGCTTGGTGAAACCGCGCGATCGCCTCGGCTAGAGTTTCACCCTGAAGCAGTCTCATTGCATAGTAAGGGTTCCCTTCAGAGTCGTCGCCAACCCTGTAAATAGGCACTATTCCCGGGTGTTCAAGTAATGCGGTGATGCTCGCTTCAGCGAGGAACTGCTCTCGAGCGTTTGGATCGAGTTTTGCATTGGGCTTGAGTCGCTTAATCGCCACAGTCCTCGATAGCTTAGGATCATTGCCGACTTGGACGATTCCCAAGCCGCCCTCCTTGAAAAAGGCCAGAGCCTGGTACTCGGCGATTTGTCCTTCAAACTCTTTACGTTCGTTGACTCCCTCCTCTTCGAAGAGCGAATTCATCGCAACGAGCGAGGGCAGCATTTCTCGAAACGCGTCTAATAGTTCGGGGCTGTGCTTGCAAATCTCTTCAGGGGTAACTGGTTCGTTCGAGCGCGACAGAAGCAACCAGCGAGAAAACAACTCGCCCAAAGCGTCGTCGGGACTTTTGGATCCAGGCTCGTTCATTGGTAACTCCTAAAGGCAGAGCCGAGTATTATAATGAATTATTAACTATTCGAGTGCAAATGCTCAACACAGGATATCTGGCAAATTACACACACTTTGCGGCTGTCGCACCTTCAGCTTAGGCGCTGTCCCGACGAGCGATTGGTCCGAGTAAGAAACCTGCATAACTCAGGTCGTCGCCCGTTCCCCGAACAATATTCTCAGTCAAGCCCTCCTTTACGCGAGAGAATTCCAACTCGGAAACGGGACGTAAATGCCAATCATCCACCAGGGATGCCGCCATGAACGGAAGCCGATCACACCGATCCGTCTGATCAGGTGGGTGGGCTAATGCCAAATAGGTCTTTGGCCCGATGCAATAGAATCCTTGGACGCTCAGCCATGCGTCTCCCCTCTCGTGTTGACAATGCACATGAATGTGTTCGTAAGCGTGGTAGATATCGACAATCTTGATAAGCTGATTTGGGGGGATGCTTGATAAGCCAATTTGCACTTGGGCGACGACCTCAAATTCCCAAGTTGAAGGCCATGGTCCGTCGACAAAACCAAGCAGGTTTTCATGAAATCGGCGTTCGAGTTCAAATCGAGCAGGTCGAGATTGTGGGTCGGTTTCCATCAGATGGGCCACTAGCTCGGTACATTCCCTGAAATCCGTGGGTGGGTTAGTGGTGTCTGTTTCCTCATTGGAGTCTTGCTCCTTACCAGCATTCGCTCGCACCTGAAGCAAAAGCAACTGCTGTAGGATGGCGCCCATCGAGTACATATCGCTACGGAAGGTTGGAAGTTCTCCCTGGCACACTTCCGGCGCCGCGAACGCAGACAATTCTGCAGGCAGGTGATCGACCCGTGGCGACCTTTTTGACGATTCGTCAAACCGCAGTTGTTCGCGATCGTTGCACCCTTCATAGAGGCGCGTGGACCACCAAAAGCCGTCGAGGATTAGAGAATCGATATCGGCCATGATCGTAGCGGGTGCGATGCCCCCATGGGCGAATCCAAGACGCTGAAAATGCGTGATGTTGCGAAACAGTTGCGCTGCGAAGGCCCAGAAATTCTTCTCCGAGGTCAAACGGCATTCAAGGTGCGCGAGCACTGACTTCAGGCTAACCGCTTTTGGTGACAAATCGAAAATTGCAGCGAACTGCTGATCACCGATCCACTCCGTCGCGATGACATGAGCAAGCCCTCGGGAATCCGTTTGACCGACTAGCCTCGTCATGTGATCGCATTGGCTTTCCATTATTGGAGTAATCACGTCAACGATTTCGACGACTTTAGCGAAGGGCTGCTGCGTTTCAGAGTAGTCAATCAAGCCAATAGACCATCGCTGACCGACGAGTCCAGCACCTATATGCGATCCGACTCTCATGCCCAGACGATCAAATTGATGCCCTTCATAGTCAGTATCCACTTAGATTTTCCCGGATAGGTAGGTCTGCAAAATCGCGCCCTAGTTTGGAACTCAAGCGAGGGCGAAGGAATCCGCAGCTGTGCAGTCCTAGAAGTTACATAAGAACGCCGCCGCCACATGTCACTGAGCGTACTTTTTGCAAACCGGAGGGTCGGTTTTCTCCGGAAATTCTTGCTGCCGAAAGTCGCGGCTTAATGGGGCGGAAATAGCGAATTGCTGACCCGCGGGTTTCTACACGGCAAAGAAAAACTCTGGGAATCTGGCGAAAAGCGACCCTCCGATAGCACGGATCGTCGCTTAGCCAGGTAACTGTTTCAGATCACGAAGCGAATGGGGTGAGCAAATGACAACCAAAGACTGCCTTTCCGCCAAACTTTCTGCCAAACAAACTTCGTTTTGGAGTTACCTCGGGATTTTGCTCGTGCTGCTTCTCGGACTCCGGACGTTCAGTGGCGTCTTCCGCTCCGAACCCATGCAGGAATTGATCAACGGGAAGAGTTTGCCAAGACTAACGTACCCCAAGGTCGACCTCGCCGAGCAAATTTCAAAATCC
>JBKJSI010000799.1:0-6082 GCA_046595915.1 Pirellulaceae bacterium | reverse complement strand
AGGTGGCCGAGGAAGTAATGCCGGCCTTTACGGTTCGCAAAACTACCGCAATGGCAACTTTTCCTCAAATGTGAATGGTCGCCCTTACGGCGGCGCGTCACTCAATTTCAATAATCGCCCGCTCAACCTTGGCTACAACAACTATCAGCCTTCCTACTACCGGCATTCGAGTTACCACGGCTATTGGAATGGGAACGGTGGTCTAGGGGCTGGGTACGGTTATGGCAACGGCGCCTATGGTCGTAACTATGGATATGGTGGCTATGGCTCCGGCATAGGTTGGGGGATTGGCCCCGGCTACGGATATGGCGGCAATGGTTATGGCTACGGAAACGGATACGGCTATGGTAATGGATACGGGTACGGAGGCTATGGTGGATATGGCGGTTACGGAAATGGCCTGCTAGGTCTCGCCCTCGGCATTGGTAACGGCGGCTATGGCGGATACGGTGGTGGTTACGGCGGATATGGCGGCTACGGATATCGTCCGCTCGGTTGGGGACTCGGTGGCTGGGGTCTAGGTTCGCTCAATTACGGCAGCGGTTACCTCAACTATTCCAATCCCTATTACAGCGGCGGAAGCGGCTCGGTCTACAACTATTCCCAGCCGATCGCCGTTAATTACACATCCTCTACGGCTGCCTCACAAGATTCCGGAGCAGCCGCCTCGGCGGATGAAATCTTAAACAATGCGGTCGAGGCCTTTAAGCAAGAAAACTATCCCGCAGCCCTCGATATCGTGAACAAGGGAATCAAGCAATTTCCCGATGACGCGGTAATGCATGAATTTCGGGCGCTAGTTCTTTTTGCCAATCAAGACTATCAACAGGCCGCCGCTGTAGTTCATTCCTTGTTAGCAGTCGGTCCTGGCTGGAACTGGACGACTCTGAGCAGCCTCTATACCAGCGTGGATATTTACACGAAGCAGCTTCGAGCGCTCGAAGCCTTCACCAAGCAGAATCCTTCCGATGCCCCGTCGCGTTTTCTGCTTTCATATCATTACACAAGCATGGGCCATCCCGATGCAGCGGCTCGTGAACTTGGCGAAGTGGTCAAGCTCAACGCCAATGATCGCCTAGCGGCTGATCTGCTACGGATGTTGCAGCCGCCTCCAGCGAAGACGGGAACGGAGGAAGCCCCAGCGCCAACGCCTGCGAATGACGCGGCAACGGTTGCACCGACGGTTGATCCGAAAACCGTGGTCGGAAGTTGGAAAGCGAGTCGCGATGACGGATCGAATTTCGATCTCACGCTCACCGCCGATTCGAAGTTCACTTGGAGCTTTACGCCGAAAGACCAAAAGCCACAGTCGTTTGATGGAACGTATACGATGGAGAAGAACGTCATCGCACTCGAACGGAAAGATGGCGGAGCTCTGGTTGCTCAAGTGAAGCCCGAAGGTGACGGAAAGTTCAACTTCAAATTAGTAGGCTCTCCAAAAGAAGATCCAGGCCTCGATTTTGTTAAATAAGTCGTTTGACTGACCTGCCTGGTCCGTCAGTGAACATCTGGAAAAATGCCTAGCACCGGCAAAATAAGCCGGTGCTAGCTTTTGCGCGGGCGACATTTCACGCCGTTTCGCCTAGATGCCAAAATCCTCTCAATGAAGAGGCCGGAATGGGCGAATACCATGTTGCCCTCGCGCGAGAGGCTTTGCCGCACTGACAAGGATGTCGCTAGCGGCGCCGTCGCGAGTCGCAATCCGTGGCAGGGAGGTCGTGAAATGGTGAAGCGACAATTTGCGTCGCGTTCGATTTTTCCGAGGTCAGTCTTTCCACTGCGGCTTCTTCTCTGGGCCGTCGTCTTCGCCGGCGTAACCTATGCGGTGATGGGGCAAGAAGAATCTGCGCCCAGTTCGAAAGCAGATGCACCCTCGGTCGTCTCTCCTGCGGCTCCTGCCAAGGAAATGATCCCAACCCGCAATCTGCTGCAAATCTTTCAGGCTGGCGGGCCGGTGATGTATCCGATTGGCTTTTCATCGCTGCTCTTGTGTGCCTTTACATTTGAGCGAGTCGTTAGCCTGCGTCGCAGCCGAATTATCCCTGGCCCTTTTGTGACTCGCTTCTTAGAGCAACTTAAAGAAGGTCACCTCGACCGCGAATCGGCAATTAAGCTCTGCGAAGAAAACCGCTCCCCCATCGCCCAAGTCTTTGCAGGCGCAGTTCGCAAATGGGGTCGGCCGTCAGTCGAAGTAGAGCAGGCGGTAATCGACTCCGGCGAACGCGCGGTCACCGACCTGCGAAAGTACTTACGGCTCATCAACGCGATCAGCAATCTCGCGCCGCTTTTGGGGCTGTTGGGAACCGTGACAGGCATGATCGGCTCGTTCAACACGATCGCCACCGCGAGCGCCATGGGGAAGCCGGAGTTGCTCGCAGCAGGTATTGGTGAGGCCCTCATCACCACAGCAGCGGGGCTCTTCGTGGCGATTCCCGCAACGATCATTTACCTCTATCTCGTGAGCCGAGTCGACAAGCTGATCGGCGATATCGATGGATTAGGCCAAAAGGTTGTCCACATCATTTCGATGGAAGCCCTGCAAGCCGAAAGCCAATCGCGCGGGATGAAGAAGAACAAAGCCGCCTAGCCAATTTCAAACTGGCCCCGTTCCATTCCCGTAACCCACGAGGAGGCATGGATGCCTCTGAAGCCGGTTCAAGACGAACTTCCTTCGATGAACATGACGCCGATGATCGACGTCGTGTTCCTGCTCCTCATCTTTTTTATGGTGGGCACGAAGATGTCGGACTCCGAGCGATCGATCGCGCTCAAGGTGCCTGTCGTGCGCGATGCTGCGCCCCTGACGGAACCGCCCAATAGCCGCGAAATCCTCGTTTATGAAGATGGCCACATTGAGCTCGATCAAAGGACGGTAACGATCGAATCGTTGCGGGAAGAACTCGCCGCCGCGAAGCGGGAATATGCCGATTTAGGAGTGATTGTGCGGGGCGACGCCAAAGGGGCGTTCCAAAATGTCGCGACCGTGCTTTCCGCCTGCCGCGAAGCGGGAATTGATGACATGGGCATCTCCGTACGGATGGCCGGCGCTGCCCCCAGCGGAGATCGCAATCGCCGATGATCGTCGCTTCGATCACAGATTCGTGGAACCGATTCACCGAAGTCGTCGACCTTCGACTTTTGATGTGGTGCGTCGCCAGCACGACGGCGGTCGTCGCCACGGCGGTTCTCTTGCGGCGATTTGCCAAGGGCCGACTCGTCACCAAGTGCATCGTCTGGTCGATCTTAACGCACTTAATTCTCGGCTCATTGCTACATGATCCAAACAAACGCATGGCACAGGGCAATTCCAACGACCCTCGCGACAAAGGTCCACCCTCAATTCGCGTAACCCTCGCCAGTGAGCCAGCCGCCAAGGAACCGACCCAGGCTGCGCCGATTGCGGGAACGGCGCCATCTGATCCCCAGCCTTGGGATATGGTGGAGTCGCCCAGCGAGCCCACGATCGCAACTGCTTCCCCCTCGCGACAAGCTCAAGACGCTGCTGAAATCGCTGCTGCCAAACCACCGGTCGAGCCAATTTCAGTTCCCAAGATCGAACCGAAAATTTCTTCCACTCCCTGGAAGCCAGCAAAGCCCAAAGATGCGCCAGCGAACCGCATCGCTCGTGCGCCGGCTGCGGCGCATGGGTTGTTCTTGACGCCAGAGCGCAACGCGACGGAGTCGGCGCCGCTCTCTCCTACACCCACATCGCCCAAGCGGCTTGATATTGACGAGCACATTGCGGACCTCAAAGTTCCCACCCAGGATGCAAATCGAGAATCAGCAAGCGAAGTCGCGCCGAATCTGATGGCCGAAGCGCCCTCGCCAAACGCAACTTCTTCCGTGCTCGGCCCTTCGGAGCGCGCCGTAGCCCCTGATCAAAAGCTCTTGCTCGACGAAAATGGCAAACCGACGAGCATCATGAACCTGGTGAAGCGCTCGACAGCCCCGACGCGACCCGATGGCGAAACCGTTCCCGAGATTTTGAGCCTTCGCATGGCGTCGCATTCAAGTGATCTCGCTCGACAATTTGGCGCCACGGAAGAATCGGAGCGGGCGATTGAATTGGCGCTCGAATGGCTCGCCCGTAATCAATCTCCCGACGGACGCTGGGACGCCGATCGATTTGGCGCGGGCCGTGAAACCAAACTCCTCGAAAAAGTCCGCCAAGGCGCCGGCGCCAAGGCCGACGCCGCCATGACCGGCCTCGCACTGCTTGCGTTCTTGGGTAATGGCCAGACCCACCTCACAGGACGCTATGCAGCCAATGTCCGCAAGGGACTCGATTACCTGAAGCACATTCAAGGCGCCGACGGCAATCTCGCCGGCGAAGCGGAATACTTCGCCAAGATGTATAGCCACGGTATGGCGACGATCGCGGTCGGTGAAGCGCTAGCCATGAGCGGCGACGACTCACTGAAGCCCGTCCTCCAGCGCGCGGCGAGATATACGCTCCTGATGCAGCATCCGCGCTATGGCGGGTGGCGCTATGCTTCGCCGCATCAGAAATTAGATGACCTCGGTGATATGAGCCAATTTGGTTGGCAAGTGATGGCGCTGAAGAGCGCCTCTCTTTCCGGGCTCAATCCGCCCGATCGCTCGCGTCAAGGAATGCTCACCTTTATGAAGAGCGTTACCGCCGGTAAGCACTCGGGGCTCGCAAGATATTATCCCGCGCCAGGCGAGAAGCCGAGCCGAACGATGTCGGCGGAGGCGGCTTGCTGCCGGTTCTTTTTGGGCGTCGATGAAACGGATGCACAACGACAAGAATGCACTGACTTTCTTCTCGAACAAATCCCCGGCGAAGGTCAGGTCGATTTTTACTATTGGTACTACGGCACGCTCGCCCTCTTTCAGCGGCAAGGGGAACCCTGGAAGGCTTGGAACGGAGCCCTCCAAGAACAGTTACTAGACCGCCAGTCGTCGCACGGCGAGTTCGCAGGTAGCTGGGACCCCGATAAAGTCTGGGGCAACCATGGCGGGCGGGTCTATAGCACGGCATTGGGTGCTCTTTGCTTAGAGGTCTATTACCGCTATTTGCCGGTTTACCATTCCGCCCAAGAGTCGACCGCCGCCGGCGCAACAACCGCCCCGCGATAGCATGCCACCACAAATACCGGCATAACTGGCCAAGGAATGAGGGAACTCGCCCTGGGAAGTTGAAAATGCGATCCTTTACCCCTCGACGCGCCGACAGAATTGGATATGATTGCGATCCCGGCTGAGAAGTCGGGAAACTAATTGCCGCGGGGTGGAGCAGCCCGGCAGCTCGCGAGGCTCATAACCTCGAGGTCGCAGGTTCGAATCCTGCCCCCGCAACTTAAAACCCCAGGGCCACTAACGTGGCCCTGGGGTTTTTTCGTGCCAATTTTGCCTACCCTCTATGCACAATCCAATCAGCAATGAGTGCAAGGCTGGCTGGTTCCGGTCAAATCCTCATTCGTTAGTCGCGCCCGTGATTGGTGATTTAAGCTCGGCATAGAAGTTTTCGTTGCTACGCACAGCGAAAACTGTTCAATACCAAACGAACTAATAGTTGTCCGGCCCCGGTGGCCGGGTGAAAAAGCGAAAAGTGCTCGCTTCCCCAGATCAAACCGCTTAGGATAAAAGAGTTCCTACCCACGGTGACCCTTCGGCGAAACCATCATGGAATTCGATGGCGACCAGGATCTGCGAACTTCTCGCGAAGATGTGATGAGTGAACGCTTCGCTCCCCAGTGGCAGACAAACGGACCGATCGTTTCGACGCCATTTCAGGATCGACTGGCTCGATCCATTTCATTCTTGGTTCTCGGCGAGCCGTCAATCAAAATCAACGGCGCCGAGCCACAATCGTCCATACCTGAAGTAGAGCTCAAGCCAGCTTCCGATAAGTCGGCTTCCTCCAGCGCGTGGTCGAGCAAAATTCTTGTGCTCCTCGCGGCGGCTTGCCTGCTTTTGCTCATGGGAATGGTAGGTCCGATCGTTGCCCGAGAGATGCAATATGCGATCACGATGGGAAAGCTCAACGCAGAACACAAAAATGCGGGGCAAGAACTCGGAAAACCAAACTTCGCGTTGGCCGAAATCTCGAAAGCTTGCC
>JBKJSI010000759.1:0-4819 GCA_046595915.1 Pirellulaceae bacterium | reverse complement strand
AGTTTGTCACCGACAGCCTTGCAAGCCTGGATCGGATGGATCACAAGCTACGGCCAGCGCAGCAAGCAAGCGAGGCGGCAGTGGTGAAAAAGTGGACGCTCACCGGTGACGAGGTGCGAGAGGATTTATTCACGCTCAAGAATTTGCTTGCCGAGCGATGGGCCTACGTCGCTGAAAAGGAAAAACAGACCGGAAAATCGCTCGATGCTTTACTGGCGGAGGGACTTACCAAGGTTCAAACCCAGATGACGCTGGGGGAAGCGACTCACTTGCTGACACACTTTGTGGCAAGCCTGGAAGATGGACATACGCACGTGGGATATAACTCCCCTCGATTCTCGTTGCCATTTCGCGTGATCGAAGCGAAGGAGGGTCTTATCATCGCCCAGATCGCTAAACCTGGAATGGGAATCGAAGTTGGCGATCGCCTGATCTCCGTGGATGACGAGTCGGCGATGGAGGCCGTGGAAGCTCGTCAGCAAATGGCGATTTCATCGACCGCAGCTAGTCGACGCGCCGCGGCCGTGCGTTCGCTTGCGTTGCGTTGGAGCGAAGAGCGCGCCTATCGCGTATCCGTTGAACGCCACGGCCAAGTGGAAACAACGGAGGTCAAAACTGGGTTGACGGAAGCGATGCCTTGGTCGGATGCCTCTTCAAAGAGTCAGCCAAGCTCATGGATTGCTGCGCGATCGCTTGCGCCTGAGATTGGCTATGTGAAGGTATCGACGTGGTGGCCGGCGACGCATTCTGGCGCGATGGATGAGGATCGGCTCGCCAAACACCGAGCTGAAATCGACGTCGCCATGGCGGAGGTCAAAGCAGCCTCGGATTTGATCTTGGATCTGCGGAACAATGCTGGCGGCTCCGACGCGCTCTGCACCTATGTGGCAAGCTATTTTGTGCCCGACCCGATGAAGACCTACGTGCTGCGGTACCGAACTGCGCCTGGCAAGCCGCTCCCAGAGGGAGGTGATGGATTCGAAAACGCGGAGCGGAAGGCGGCTAACTATCCACGCCAATCGGGGCCCGTGCTGAATACGCGACTTTGGGTTTTGATGGACGAAGGCTGTTATAGCGCTACGGACACGCTGCTGAATGTCCTTACTCGCAATATCCCGGATCGCGTCGTCACGATTGGGCGGCCCAATGGAGCTGGCATTGGCGGACCGAATCAGGTCGGAGTCTTGCGCAATTCTGGGCTCCCGGTCACCTGTTCGACATGTAAGGCTTATTCAACTTCGGGAGACTTGCTCGAAGGTCGTCCCGTTCCGGTAAACCATCCCGTGCAATGGACTCATGCCGACATCGTTGCGGGAAAAGATGCCGATTTGGAAGCAGCTTTGAAATTGATCGGGCCGCGGCAGAAACTGCCCAAATAGGTTGTTGGCTTGTGGTGGATGCTCCCGCAAAACCGTTCGGCACTCCAGATCTGTTTCGGCAAGTGACGCCCTAGTTATGCCAATGTGTTGGCATCTCCAGAAGTTCCTAGGCTGAAGGGGAGCCAAGGAAGGCAGGCGGGAGCCTGCCCTACAAGAACTTGACCTTGTCGGCGACCTTCAGGGTGACTTCTTCCGGCGGCTCGGCGCCCTTGGACTTCTTGACGCTCATCTTGCCGTCTTCGAACTTGGTGATGAACCCCACAAACTCATCGGCAGCCGCGCTAGTATTCGCGCTGGCATTCGCAACAATATTCGCGATCAAGAGGACGAGGATCGCGGCGACGAACTTCCACATGGATGCTCCTCCTTTGGAGAAATGGTTAGAACACACGGATCATCGAACCGAATGCGTATAGTGTTGGCCGTTCTGTCGAGAGCGCCACGTTCCGTGCAAAATGCAACGGAACCTAACCTGCCAGCAGTCTATCCAGCGCCTGGTAGCTCATCTCCATGCCGTCGGTCATGCCGGTGGCGAACGCTGCATCGCGGTCCGCTTTCGAGGCGAACTTGATCATGGTCGTCACGTTGGTGACGCCATTGGCTTCTTGGAACGTGACGGTGATGATTGAGGGCTCGCCTCCCATGGAGACGCCCAGGTCACCCGGATCGAAGGCTTGCGTGTGCACGATTTTCGCGTGCGGAATGACCTCCAGAGTCTCTCCCGTGAATCCAAATTCCTGGCCGTTCTCCTCGCTGCGCCAGCGCCAGCGATACTGGCCGCCGACGCGCATATCCATCTCGCAGACAGGCATCGACCAGCCCGGGGGGCCCGTACACCATCGACGCAACAGCTCCGGTTCCATATAAGCCCGCCATACCAGTTTGACGGATGCGTCGAAGCTGCGCTTCACTAGCACTTCGGTATCGGACGGCAGACTTGCTTCGGCAGGTTTCATTTCTTTCGCTCCTTTTTCTCGGTTTGTTTTATCTCTGTTTGCTTTAATTCGGTCAGTAATGCGTCGAGTCGCTTGTAGTTGCCTTCAAAAACTTCTTGGACCTGTTCCAACCAATGGGTGACTGCCTTCAATCGCTCCGGCACCAGCTTGCACGGCCGCGACTGCGCCACTTTGCGACGCGAAATCAGGCCGGCAGACTCCAGCACTTTTAAGTGCGAGGAGATCGTGGGTTGCTTCAGCGAAAAGTGGCCCACCAAATCGGATACCGATGCCTCACCGCGGGCGAGTCGCACGACGATTCCGCGACGAGTGGGATCGGCAAGCGCAGCAAAGGCCTGGTCAAGGGTTAGGTCCAGTTGTTTCATGTGCATAGATTATCGTCTATATAGACGGTCGTCAATATAGCGCGCCCGTTTTTTTGAAATTGTTGAGAAACGATCGGAGATGGGGGTTCACTTCTATCTTTACGGCGACCAGGCGGCGGAAACGGTCGCGCGTGAGAAACCACTTTGGGATGCGTGGTTTCAAAAACACTTTCCGGCGCCGACGGAATAGCGAAAGGCGAGCGTCGTCCGTTTGCGGCGGCGCTCAAAAATTCTCGACCGGCGGGAAGAGGGAGCGGAGTAATTTGCCTGAGGGGTCGAACTCGCGAGTGAAGGCGAGTTCGACTGCGGCGACCGAACTTTTGCGGATGCGCATCGATTGCAGTGGGCCCATCGGGTAGCCGTCTAGAAATCCTCGGAGGGGTCGTTTTCCGGTGCTGTCTAGGCTCGTGATCACGACTTCGCTCGTGTCGGCAAGGGCCATCGGTTTCCAAAAACGGGGTTGGAAGATGTTGGAGCCGGTGAGTGTGAGGACGGGGGTGTTGAGAGGCACGGGAACGGCGCCCATCGCGCGGGCATAAGCCGAGGAGCCGGAGGGAGTCGCAACTAACATTCCATCGCCGACGACTTTGGGAACGCGGACTTGGCCATCGATCTCGAGTTTGAGCCAGGCGGCTTGGCCATCGGCGCGTTCGATCCAGGCGTCGCCGTAAGCGAGTCCGCGGAGAGGTCTGCCGTCGGGGGTTTCGGCGTCGACTCGGAGCATGGGCATGGCATGGGCGACGAGTTCGAGGCCGTCGAGATTTTCGGGGAGGGCTTCGTTCATCAGGAAGCCGTAATTGCCGGTGTTGAGTCCCAGGAAGGGGAGCCGCAGTTTCCAGTGTTGGCGGATGGCGTGGAGCATGGTGCCGTCGCCGCCGAGGACGAGGATCATATCGGCGGGTTCGCCTTGCTGCGGCTCGTAACGCTTGGCAAGTGCGGCTGCGCGTTCGTTGCGTTCATCGAAGACGATCATCAACTTCGGGCGCTGGAATGACATCAGCGCGGGCTTCGGCGCCGAGTAGGGAAGGAAGAGGCGATGGCGGGCGATGTATTTGGAAACATCGGGCGTGACGCATTCGTCGATCGACTTGCCGCTGTAGACTCGCGCGCGGAGTTCGGCGGAGGGAATGTGGCTGGCGACTTGCAGCAGTTTGTTATGCGGGGGCAGGTCGGCGGCGTCGGGGGTTTCGCCTTCGGCGTGCAGAATGACGAAGCGGCCTTGGCGCCAAAGGGAGTCATCTTCACGCATTCGCGAATGGAAAAGGCTTTTGCCCTCGCGGGCGCCTCGCAGGACTTCCGCCGGCACAACGAGCCAGGTTTCGCCGCTGGCCGCGTTACGCTCGACTTGCTGTTCGAAGGAAGAGAAAACGCCGTCATCGAGATCAGAAAAATCGACCGAGACGGCGGGCATGCCACGGAAGGCGAGCGTGGTTAGCGCGGCTCGATGCGCGGCGGGGGCGTGTTCGCGAGCGCCTTTGAGGGGACGCGGGCCGGAGGGGGCGACGATGACTTCGTCGAAACCCATCGCAATGAGTTTCGTGGCCACTTCGCGATGGTAGCGGCTGGGAGGATCGAAATTGCTGGAGAAGACGGCGACTTTTTTCCTGGAGGGCGGCGCGGTTGTGACTGTTTCGCGAGGCTTTGACTGCGTTTGTGCGTCACGTAGGAGTTGGGTTGGGTCGATTCCCTTTAGCTTGGCTAGCGCGAGGAACGAATCGAGGACGTCGTCTTCACTGGTGTTCTTCGGTGATGGCAGCGGTGTGGACATTTAGAAAAATTACGCCGCAAAGGGTTGGGCCGCAACTCGAATGGGCATTTCAGTTCGATGGTTTATCGGGAATCGACCGAATAAATTGCCAAAGCGCGTCGAATTGGGCCTTGGCGTCACCTTCGAGGATGCCAGTCGCGCGGGTTCGGCCTTCTTCGGCGAGTTTGGGCATGCGAGTGCCGAGATCATAGCGGGGCGGATCGAGGACGAAGCGTTCGAAGAAATCGTGATGTAGCCGGTCGCGAGTGAGAGCGAAGTTGATGCCGAGGGCGATTTGCGATTTGTCATCGCCACGCGGCTGCAGCGCGCCAATGGCGTGACATTGGCGACAATCGAGGTGGTTTTGCGAGG
>JBKJSI010000681.1:0-4975 GCA_046595915.1 Pirellulaceae bacterium | reverse complement strand
ACATTTTTGCACACGGAAGGTCGTCTCTTTTTCAAGCTCGCGTCAACATCAATAACTCTTCATTGACAAACCACTTACGTCACGAAAATAAATAGAACATGGCGCTGTCCAGCTAGGATGCCCCCCGCGCCCCCTCCGGAGGATTGAAGGGCGCGGTTAGGGGCGCGGTTGGAATTCGCCGGGCCAGAAGATTGAATGCAACGGTTTGAGTTGGTGGTTGGTGGCAATGGTGGCAATGGTGGCAATGGTGGCAATGGTGGCACGCTCTCGGTGTTGCTTTTCTTGGTGGCAGTTGGTGGCAAGCACCGGGCGCAATTGCAGGTGCAAATGCGCGTTTGAAAGTTCCAACGCGAACAAGAGGGACACGTTGAGCCTCCCTGCACAACCCTAGCGGACCTTTCTTTGGCAAGATACTCAGTTGAGAATGCTGGTCGTAAATCCGTCAATTGCCCAGCATTTTGAAGTAGAATCTTCCCTCGTCGCAAACCTGACTACGGATCGATTCCTATACGAGAAATAGGAGGCTCTGATGAAACGCGGAAAGACCAAAAAGGAACTGTCAGCGGCGCAGCGGGGAGAGATTCTTGCAGCGCTCGAGACTCGTTTTGAGGAGAACAAGCATCGTCATAAGGGCCTCCAATGGGCCGATGTCGAAACGAAGCTCGAGGACAATCAGGAAGCGCTGTGGTCGCTGTTTGAAATGGAGAAAACGGGCGGCGAGCCAGATGTGGTGGGGTTCAACAAGAAGTCGGGCGAGTTTGTTTTCTTTGACTGTTCACCTGAGACACCGAAAGGTCGGCGAAGCATTTGTTTCGACCGGCAAGCGCTCGACTCGCGGAAAGAACATAAGCCCGCCACTAGCGCGATGGAAATGGCGGCGGAGATGGGGATCGAGATGCTGACGGAGGAGCAGTATCGAGAGCTGCAAGAACTAGGCGAGTTTGATCTGAAGACTTCGAGTTGGGTGCAGACGCCGGCGACAGTACGCAAGCTAGGCGGGGCGCTGTTTTGTGATCGGCGCTATGGCGTCGTGTTTTTGTATCACAATGGGGCGGAATCGTACTATGCGGTGCGTGGTTTTCGGGGACTATTGCGAGTGTAAGGGCATTTTGCATGTGAAATGACTGTGGGCGGAACGAGCACTTGGAAAGTGAGTTCGAAAACTCCTGAGCACGTTTTTCGCTGGCGGCGAACTCAGCGCATCGAATCAAAATGCGATGGCCGGACTCAGCGGAGTTTTCTTATCCGCATTTTTCTTAACGCCTTGCGGCTGCTTTTTCGGTTGCTTTTGATTGGGTGCTCGGGCGTTTGGGTTTGCTCGAGCGCCGCGATAGGGGAGATAGTTGCCGTAAGGGGCGTAGTAGTTGTTGTAGTATCCGTTCGGGTAGACGCCGAAGGCTACGCCGTCGTAGGCGTAATAAGGATAGACACCATAGTAGGGCGAGAAGCCGGTTACATAGGTGCTGTTGTACCCGAAGCCAAGCCCGCCGTAGTTGGAATAATTACTTGAATAGTTGTTTGAATAGTTGTTTGAATATCCGGGATCTGCATAACTCTGCGCGTAGGGATTGCCGTTGTACCCATAGTTACGCGGGCCGAAGCCATGATTCCAAGCGTCTTGGGCGATGGTCCTTTGTGCGACGGTCAATTGTGCGGCCGTGCCGACCGCTAACAGAACTGCCGCGCTGAAGAACCTTCTAACGGTGGCTCGAGTCATTTTATCGCTCCTTACGTTTTCGCTTCTGCGACGAAGAACTTGGCAAGCGAGCAAGAGTGCAGCTGCCATACAACATGACTATGCGAATGCTGCGCCATTCTAGCGGAGTGCGAGGATTGCGTCACGAAATTGGGAAAGAGGCAAATTTTGGCATGCGGGGGTGTGACAGATGCGGCGCGGTCGCGATTGAGGCGCCGCCATTCGTCCTTGCGTGCGCGCACTCGGACTGGAATGGTGGAGGTGCGAAAAGAGCGTGATTTTGCGATGCGGCAGAATGTAAGCGAGCTGACAGTCGAATAAGCTGGCCATCTGGCGGCGCGGCGGCTGGCCAGCGGCGAACGATTTCCATTCGGTGAGGCAACTGGCTGGCCTGCACGAAGTGTCTATGTTTGGCGGATCTTGTCTTTCGTGGGCCTTCGTTCACACCTTCTGTATTATGGCTTTTTCTTCGGTGCAAATGGGTTTTCGTCGTCGTCACTAGGCGTCGATTCTTTTGGCGCTGTTGTCGTAGGTGCAGTGACGCTTTGCCCCAACGTCGCAAGGGTTTCTTTCGCTATTGGGCTGGCGCTATCGGCGCTCTGGGCAATGCGGCGAAGTTCGTCCACGCATTTGTTTGTTCCGATCTCCGCCAAGACTCTGCAGCCTTCGCTTCGAACCTCGGCATCTTGGTGCGAGAGCATTTTGATGACCCCCATTTCGCCGGTGGGGCCAATCGAACGCAGGGCCTTGTAGATTGCTGGTCGTAAGGCGGTGTATTGCAGCGCTTCGACCAACGCGGGCGTGGCCGAACCATCTTGCATATCGCCCAAATACTCGACTACTGCTTCGCGAACTCGACCGTCATCATGCTTCAGTAACTTCGCAACGGCTTCAACGCGGGTTGCCGCGTCCCAATGCGTCATTGCTTTGATCGCTGCGACGGCGACCTCCACCTCGGGCCGTGCGATTTCTGTTTCGAGGCATTCCAGGACTTGGCTCCGATGCCGCGTATGCACTTTAACTTTGGCGAGTGCGTCGAGTGCGGCGGCGCGATCGGCCGCCGAAGTTTGGGCGTCCGCGAGTTTTTTGAGAGGCTCACTGATTTCGCTCGGCGGGGGCGCGTTTTCGACCGTTGGAGTACGGGGCGTCACATATCCCGGCTCCGAGGAGCCAGTTTCTATCGAGAAGGGTTTCATCGCGATTTCAATTAACGAAATCTTCTTTTCCGCGATTTGGAGACTACTGGTTCCTTTGACCTCCACCACCGCGCCAAGCTTCTTGTCGAACTGATAGCTCCACTTACCGCTGACTTCCAGTTTCGGAGCCCCCTGGGTCGCCATCCGCCATGTCTTTTCGATCGTCAACTGGTCATTTTTGCTTTCAACGATTTTGAATTCCTCGGTCTCGACCGCGTCCACGGCCACGATGCGCTGCTGAGGCGGCGGAGCAAAGGGTGAAATCCGGCGGTAGCGCTGCTGCATGATGCGATCAAATGGGTCTTGCGATCGATCCTCTTCCGTGAAGGTGATTTTGATTTCTCGGCTGCCGCCCCATTGTGTCTGCCAAGGTTTTGGCAACGGTACGAGGCTGAGGGTCGCCACGGGACCAAAGAGAAAAGGAGACTGCAAGCCGCCTTCCATTTCCAATACCCGCCCATCGGCGCTAATGGTCATGACGCCTGCTTCGCCTCCGGTTCGAATTGCTGGCGTCAGGAAATTTCGATCGACCATTGCCCCATACAAATTGCTGAAATCCGTGAGTTCGAAAGCCTCGCCGGAGCCGATCTCCACCTCCACTAGCGCGACGGAGGGGGTGACCGTCTTTGCAAGCGCGGGGCCGTCGGCGGCTTCGCTGGTGTTGGCTGCCTTGGATTGGATTCCCTGCTGCCGCAAAAACGTTTCTAGTACCTGCGAGGGAATGCAAAAGCCGACGTTGGAGATCGCCTGGCCATGAATCTTTTCGGACGCCATGCCGACGACGTTTCCCCGCAAGTCGATGACAGGGCCGCCGCTATTGCCGGGGTTAATGGAGGCATCGATTTGGTAAAGATCACGCCCTTCGCGTTTTAACTTGCCGGAAATCGTTCCCCGAGTGATCTTCACGGAATCACCAAGCACCTGCGAAAGGGGAAAACCAACCGTGCGAACTTCTTGGGCAAGCTCGACGGTTTCGGCTTGCGCGAGACTTAAAGTCTTGATTCCTTGGGTTTTGAGTAGCGCGCCATCGATCTTCAGCAGCGCCATGTCAAGCGAACCTTCGGTAGCGACCACTTCCGCCGGATAACTCGCGCCACCCAAATGGACCTTAATGCTTGATGCATTTTCGACGACGTGCGCGCAAGTCAGAAGGAAGCCTGCGTCATCGACCACAAAAGCAGTTCCGGTTCCCTTCGCTTTCGGGGCGTCACTGGAACTGGTTTTCGGCTTCGCATGGAAGGCCGAAATGCCCGAGTAACTTTTGGCGCCGGAATTAACCGGAGTTTTGATTTCAAAACTCCAGGCGTGCAAATTGCGATCCTCCCAGTGATAAGCTAGTGAAGGCTTTGCTGAAGCTGGAACGCCGCTGGGCGAGGCGGGCGACGGAACTGTTGTTGTTGATGGTGGTGAGGGTGTTGGCGTTGTGGTGGGCGTCGTTGTGGGTGGCGTCGTCGAAATTGGCGGTGTTGAAACTGGCGGTGTTGAAACTGGCGGTGTTGAAACTGGAGGGTTTGCCGCTGGGGTTGCCGGGTCAGTCTCCGCGGTCTTTCCCGAAATATTGGACGGCTTCGCTTGGTCTTTATCGCTCACAATCGGAGTTGAGTAGGTGTTGACCGGTCTGGGCGCTTGGGCGAGTACAGGAGCCGATTTTTCGGGCGTGCGTTCTGATTGGCCATTCCAGAAATAGAAGCCTATTGCACCCGCCACCAGCATCATGCCCCAAACCGCGCTCACCGCGAGGAATATCCAAGTTACATTTTTGCGCAGCCAATTGTTGGACTCTACTGGCTGCAATAGTCCACATTGTTGGCACATTAGGCTGTCCCCCGTTGGAGACATTGCGACCGAAGTCGCCCCACATTGGGGACAAGAGGAAGCGATCGAAGGCTTCATTGGTTGGGATTCGTTTCTTTAAGGGGGCGGCAAGCGAAACACTTTCAAATTACCGCCGGCATTGCCATGGTGCGCTGCAACATGCTGATTGTCTGGACTCACGGCGATTGCGTGAATATAGCTCCCATTGAGGGTTAACACACCAATGCGCTTTTGCGACTTGACCTCCCAAACATTGACAATGCCACTT